>CAYYNG010000135.1:0-5774 GCA_964472435.1 uncultured Hyphomonadaceae bacterium
GCTTGGAGTTGTCGTTGCCGTCCATGCGCAACGGGAGGCCGGCGGCCAGCAGGCGATAGACCTCGTGGTACTGGCCGTTCGAGTGCAGCTGCGACTGGTCGATCACCGCGGCGACGGTGCGGCGCTCGCGGAAATCGGCGTCGGGATCGTGTAGATCATGCTGAACGTGGCGCGTGCGGAGCAGGGCGAGCGGCTGCGCGCGCGGCTGGAAGAGCCGCACAAGCGATGGAAGTTCAATCCCGGCGACCTTGAGGATCGGGCCCTATGGGATGATTTCATGGAGGCCTATGAGATCGCGGTGAACCGGTGCTCGACGGCGCACGCGCCATGGTACGTGGTGCCCGCG
Source organism: uncultured Hyphomonadaceae bacterium (assembly GCA_964472435.1). Lineage (GTDB taxonomy): Bacteria > Pseudomonadota > Alphaproteobacteria > Caulobacterales > Hyphomonadaceae > CAYYNG01. The sequence goes on from CAYYNG010000135.1 coordinate 347, forward strand.
GATTCCAAAACGCGCCGCAACGCCCTGGTCGCTCGCCTGGTGCGCGGCGCGTTGGAAGACATAGGCCCCAAGCATCCCGATCCAGGCTGGCGGATCGAGGATTACGATTTCAGCTAGTCGCGCAGGCGCAGTGAGCCGCCGGAGCGGGTCTCCACCTCGACCACGGTCGGTGCTCCATTCGCCCGGATGGATGCGCCGCTCGAGACCTCGCCGGCGATCCGGGTCGAGGCGTGGAGGTCGATGGATCCGCCGCTTGAGGCCTCGGCCTCCGCCGTCTCGCAAAGAAGGTCTTCTGCGTCGACGTCGGCTCCGCTGGAGATCTCGGCCGACAGCGCTGTGCATGCGCCCTCAAGGGAGATCTCAGCCCCGCTACTGGCCTTCAGGCGAATGGTTTCAGCGGTGAGGGCCGTCGCGTCGATTCGAGAGCCGGACGAGGCCTCAAAGCGGTCTAGGCTCGGCGCGGCGACGGTCACGATGATCCGGGGCGACCGCCCCCAGCCGAACCAGCCGTTTCGACCCTGGGGGCTGACCTCTAGGACGCCGTTGCGCACTTTGATATCGACACGGTCGAAGTCGCCGTTCGACACGTCGGCGATAACGCTTTGCTCGGACCCTGCAGCGGCGGCGACGGTTACGCCAGCGGAGGTCTCGATCCCCGTGAACGGTGCGAGGTCGTAGGCGCGGGTTTCCGCTGCCGCAACACCCGCGACTGCGGCGGCGGTGATGAAGGTTGTGGTGGTTCGGCGCATTGGCTTGCTCCCCTTTTTGAGACCGGGGTTGACCTAAACATATTGATAATCAATATGCAAATATTGTTTCTCAACATGGATTATCTGTCATGCAACAAAGAGCTTCCGTTTTTCTAGCCGCCGCGCCACTCGTGCTCGCGGCCTGTGTGTATATCGACGGAGACGTCGCCGCCGATTGGGACGACGCGCCGTCCCCGGCGTTCGAGGCCGTCTACGCCGCCGCCGTGGCGGACGATGTCGTCTATCTCACGGCTGCCAGCGCCGGCTGTACGACGGAAGCGTCGTTCGAGCCGCGCACCCGCGCCCGCCGCGGGACGATGGAGGTCGGTTTTACGAGAGTCCGTGCGGATCGGTGTGGCGAGACCAAGCCTGGCGGCGTCGACCTCGCATGGACGTTCGACGCGTTGGGGCTGCCCCCCGGCGCGCGCGTCATCGTCGAGAATCCGATCGGCCGTTAGCAGCCAACGCTTTAGAGGAGGTTTTCCAAGATGTTGAAATCGATCGTTGCTTTGCTTGCGACGGCCCTTGTCGCGGGATGCATCATCATCGACGGCGATGATGACGATGACGCCGTTGATAGCTTCCATCGCCACGGCCCCGCCCGCCATGGCGTTTGGGACACCGTTTACGCCGCGGATGTCGGGCCCGACGCTGTCACGGTCACCGTGCGCGACAATGGCTGCACCAGTAAGGATTTCATCCGAGTGTTCGTCGATCGCATCGACGACCGGACCTTTGAAATCGGTTTCCGGCGCATCCGCGAGGATTATTGCGATGGTGGCGACCCGGGCGGCGTCGCGCTGACCTGGCTTTATTCAGAGCTGGGTCTGCCCGACGGCGCCGAGGTGCGCGTGCTGAACCGGGTCGGCCGCTAGGCCGCCTCGGGAAGGACGCCCTTCTCGGCGAGAAAGTCCTTGAGCTCGCCTTCCTCGAACATTTCTTTGAGGATGTCGCAGCCGCCGACGAACTCGCCCTTCACATAGAGCTGCGGGATCGTCGGCCAGTCCGAATAAAGCTTCACGCCTTCCCGGACGGCTTGATCTTCAAGCACGTTCGTCGAGGCGTATTCGACGCCGAGATAGTCGAGAATCTGCACGACGACCGAGGAAAACCCGCATTGCGGGAAGGTCGGCGTACCCTTCATGAAGAGCATCACATCGTTCGCCTTCACGGCGGCGTTGATCGCATCGTGCGCGGGGTTGCTTGTCGGATCTGACATGGGGGCGGGCTCCTTGAACAAAGGTTGAGCTAAAGCCGGGCCGCGTCGATTTCAAGCGGTGGCCGCCGTCTCGAGGTTCGCCCGCAATCGCCGCTGCAGCGTGGTGGTGGTGAGGGCGAGGTCGAAGAGGTCGTCGGCCAAGACGGCCGCAAGCCGCTCCGGCGCGGTGACGCCCGCCGCCGCGGGGCCCGCTGGCGCGGCGCGGCCGAGGCGCCGGCGGCCCCATCGCCATAATGCGCCGGCGGACGGAGCGTTGCCTGCAGTCGTCACGCCCGCCATGATTTCGATGGCGGCGATTTCCTTGCCGGCGGACTTCAGCGTCTCGAGCCGCCGCCGGCCCGTCCCGTCCTCCAGAGCCGCCGGCGCCATCACGGCGGTGAAAAGGTCGTTGTCGAGCGCGGCCTCCAGTTCGGGCCCGCGGCCCGCCAGCCCGAAGGCGCGGACGAGGCCGCCCGCCCGGACCTCGGCCAGCGTCGCCAGCAAAGCGTCGGTCAATTCCGCCGGCGCCGCGCCGTGGAGCCATAAAAGATCGATCGGCCGCCCAAGACGCCTAGTCGACGCCTCGATCGAGGCGCGGACGTTAAGCGGTGAAAAATCTCGCACTCGGCGTTGGAGCCCCGCGGCGGCGACGCCGGCCTTGGTTGAAACGATCGCGCGGTTGTCGTGATCCAGCCTTGCGAGCGCCCGACCGAGCCGCCTCTCGCCCGCTCCCGCGCCATATGCCGGCGCGGTGTCGAAGAGGCGAATCCCCCCCTCGAGGGCGATCTCGACGAGATCCTGGACCGACCTGGCGTCGACGAGCGGGGTTGCGAGCGGGCCGCTGACGCCGAACCCGAGCCGGGCGGCTCCGGTCAGACCGCCGAGGAGCGTCAGCCCGGGGCCCGCGTTTTCAAGGCGAGCGCATGAAGCTCGCCGCCCATCGCGCCTTTCAAGGCTGCGTAGACCATTTGGTGCTGCGCGATGCGGGCCTTTCCCCGGAACGCCTCGTCCACGATTTCGGCCTGCCAGTGATCATTGTCGCCGGCGAGATCGGTGAGCGTGATATCGGCGTCTGGAAAGGCGGCTCGCAGGTGGCCCTCCAGCGTCTCTTTGTCCATGGCCATGGCGCGTTTCGGGCCTCCCGTTTGAAACCGCGGCTATTTCGGGGTTGGCGCCGGGTGTTTCCGGGCCGGCCCGTCGGATAACTCACCCCCCTACCAACCGCATTGGCGGCCCTGGTTTTCGTCTTCGAGGTAGGCGATGAGCGGCGCGAAGTACTCGGCGATCGCCGATCCATCCATGTCGCGGGTTCCGGTGAACGCCTCGAGCGCGTCCGGCCAGGGCTTGGACGCGCCAAGCGCCAGCATGTCGTTGAACCGCGCTCCAACCTCTTCATTGCCGTAGATCGAGCAGCGGTGGAGGGGGCCTTCCCAGCCGGCCATCTCGCAGGCCGCCTTGTGGAATTGGAACTGCATGACGTAGGAGAGGAAGTAGCGCAAATAGGGCGTGTTGCCCGGGATATGGTACTTCGCGCCCGGGTCGAATGCGTCGGCGGGGCGCTCGCCAGGCGGGATAATGCCCTGATTTTTCAGGCGCGTCTCAACCCATGCCTGGTTATAGTCCTCGGGCGCGGTGTCGCCGGCCAGAACGCTCCAACGCCAGCTGTCCACGGAGATGGCGAAGGGTAGAAAGGCGATTTTGTCCAGCGCTGTGTTCATTAGCAGCCCGAGATCGGCCTCGGCCGGCGGAACCTCGTCGATCAAGCCGATCTGTTTGAGATAGCTCGGCGTAATGGAGAGCGCGACGAAATCGCCGATCGCCTCATGGAACCCATCATGGGCCCCGTCCTTATAGAGGTGGTCCTGGTCGCCGTAGGCGCGTTGGTAGTAGTTGTGCCCGAGCTCGTGGTGGACGGTGTAGAAGTCCTCCGCGTTGACCTCGGTGCACATCTTAATCCGAATATCGTCTTTATTATCAAGGTCCCAGGCCGATGCATGGCAGACGACTTCGCGATCGCGGGGGCGGGTGATCTGGCTGCGTTCCCAAAACGTCTCGGGCAGGTCTTCGATGCCGAGGGAGGAAAAGAAGGCCTCGCCCGTTTCCACCATTTTGACGGGATCGTAGCTCTTGGCCTCGAGAATGGCCGTAAGGTCGTAGCTCTCGGCGGTCTCATCCGGCGCGACCAGCGGATAGATCGAGGACCATTGCAGGGCCCACATATTGCCGAGAAGATCGGCGCGGATCGGACCGCTGTCGGCCTGAACCGCGTCGCCGTAATGGGCGTTCAGTTCGGCCCGGACATAGCAGTGAAGTTCGTTATAGAGCGGCTGGACCTGACCCCAGAGCCGGTCGACTTCGGCCTCCATCTCGGCCGCCGGCATGTCATAGTTCGACAGCCACATCTGGGCGAGATTGTCGAAGCCAAGCTCCCGCGCGCCTTCGTTCGCGATCTCGACCATGCGGGCGTAATCCGACGCCATGGGAGGCGAGACGGTTCGCCAGCCCTCCCAGACCGCCTGAAGCTCTTCAGGATCGCGAGAGGTTTCGATGATCGTCGAGAGTTGATCAAGGTTCAGGTCGTCACCTTTGTGGGTATAGGTCCCGGTTGAGTAGACCGACGCAAGCCGCGTGGTGATCTCCGCCAGCTCGTCGGCCGCCCCTTCGGTCGACGGCGCGGGGATGGTGATCCGCGTCCGCAGTCGGTCCATTTTCCGCTGCAGCTCGGCCGGTAGGTCGAGGCCTTGGAATCGCTTCGTTTCATTGGCGAGGCGGACCGAGAGTTGGGTCGACTGAGAGCTCGCCCGGGCGCGCAGCCAATTGGTGTCGTAGGTGATATTGGTCGCCTGGGTCCAAGCAACGCGGGCTCCGTATTCGGACATTTCGGCGAGTTCGGCCTCCGCCTCTGCGAGAAAAGCGGCGGCGTCATCGACTGTCGGTGCGGACGGCCCGCCGCCCTCGACGACGGAGGCGGCCGCAGCAGGTTCCGCTTCGGGTGCGAAGGACAACCCGCTGGCGCAGGCGCCGACCATGAGCAAGGGGGCGAGGGCCGTTGAGCGTAGCCAGTGGTCGGTCATGAAAACAGTCTCCAACAATCTCTGTCGCGGCGCGCGCGCCACTCAAGTCGCGGAGGGAAGACTGCTCGACCGACAGCGTCAAGCGCGTAGCCGCGAAAAGCGTTTGCAAAAGCGCCGATTGCAGCCATCGCCCCTCCTCGCTCAAACTCACGAGATCCGGATCAAAGGAGCTCTGAGATGGACGCAACATTCGCCTATTTGGTTAAGGCCTCTATCGCCCAAACCCTTGGCGCGACGGCAAGTTTTCTAAGGAAGGCGGACGCCCACGCGCGGTCGATCGAGGTCGACGACGCGGTCTTTCTAGCGGCTCGGCTCTATCCGGACATGCATGCCCTGCCGTTTCAGGTGCAGACGACGTCGGACGTCGCCGCCCGGGGCGCGGCCCGGCTGGCGGGCGCCGAAATGCC
>CAYYNG010000136.1:0-5769 GCA_964472435.1 uncultured Hyphomonadaceae bacterium
TTTAATTGGAAGGGCGTTGAAACGAAGTGTGATGGGTTCGAGGCCGCATTCGATGGGTGCGATCCACACCGCGTCGCGTTCTATGCCGACGAAGATCTCGACCGGCTTGTGTCCGACGAACGGATCGTCCGCAACGGCCAAAAGATCAAGGCGACCGACGAGAACGCTCGGTTCGTCGTCGAAACAGCCAAGGCGCATGGCGGCTTCGGGGCGTTTCTCGCCAGCTGGCCGGCCGACGATCAGATCGGGCTTATGACGCTGCTCAATAAAAAGGGCGCGCGTCTCGGCGGGGCGACGGCGCAATATTTCCTGCGGTTCATCGGATGGGACGCCTGGATCGCATCGAAAGACGTTTGCGCCGCGCTGCGCCGGGACGGGGTGATCGATAAACCGGAGGCGACGACCAAGTCCGCGCTTGCGGCCGTCCAGTCGGCCGTCAACGCCCTAGCGAAGGACGCCGGCGCGCCACGCGCTCAAATCTCCCGGATCCTGGCGATGAGCGTCGGCTAGAGCGACTGGACCCAAGGCGCCGCCACAACGCAGGCGGCGGCCTTGTCGGTCAGATAGACGGGATTGCGGACCGCGATCGCCGCCAGCGCCGCCTTCTCCTCGTCGATCGGATCACCCTCGGCGGCGACCGACGACAAATCGGCATCCATCGCCCAGGCGGCGCGCGCCAAGCGCACCCGCTCCCCGGCCGACCAGTCGGGCGCCCGTTCGGCCATCAATTCAAAGACGGCTTTGCAGTGCACCGCCGGAGGTACGCGCCGGACCTCGTCTGTGTCGGCGTGGCTGGCGTAGATGGCGCCGACAAGAAACGCGCTGAGGCAAAACCCGATGCGAGCGATGAATTTGAGCATCGACGGCTCCCGTTTCGAAACAATCCGTTAACGGGAACTGCAAAGCTTGCGCCGAATTCAATCGGTCTTCTTTCCGTCCAGATCTTTCTCGTCTTTCTCGCGGCGGGCCTTCTGCAAGGACCGAACGGATTTGGAGAGGCCCGATTTCGCGCGGTTCTGCGCGGCGGTCTTTGAGTCGCCAGCCTGCGCCTTTCGCTTTCGATATTTATTAAGATTAACGACGTCGCCCATAACCGAACCATATAGCGCGCGCCCGGCGACCGGTAGGGGCGGCACAGTCTTTTGAGCGCGGGGGTCGCGCCCACAATGTCGCAGGGGGCGAAGCCGAGCGACTCCCAAAACGGGCCGGCCGCGGCCGACGCTTCCGCGTTGACGGTCAGGACCGGTTCGGATTCGCACCCCCGCGCAATCATGGCCAACGCGAGGGCGCGCCCGACGCCTCGACGCCGATCGCGGCGCCGCACATAGAGCCGCCGCATGCGCATGGCCGGCGCCTCTGGCCCGGTTTCCCGCGTCACCCCGCCCACGCCCGCCAGCCGACCACCCAACGCCGCAACGAATAACGCTTCGCCCGGCCCGTCGAAGCGCTGCTCACCGCTGGCCCATTGCTCGGCGAGCAAGTCCATGTTGCGCACGCCATCGACACGGGCATCGGCCTGCAAGGCGTCGAAGCCCTCCGGCAGGCTGTCGCCTTGAACCCGGTCAACCCTCAGCAGGCCCGCTTGGTTGATCACGACTTTTGGCGGCGCCGGCGCACCCAGGGCCAGATCGCCCGCAGCCAGATGAAGAGCAAGAGCCCGATCAGGATCATCCAAGGCAGGCCGATGGCGAAGGCGGTGACCACGGCGGCGAGAGCGCTTGACATATTGTAGAAAAAGTCGCCCAAGGCCGCGAAGAGCGGGTTGCGCCGCCCGCCGGAGACAAGGCTGCGCTTTGTCTCGTAGCGCACGGTCAGCTCCGACATGTCGACCCGAAGCCGCAGCGCGCGCAAATTCGATGTGATCGACTCGATCTCGCCCGTCACACGCGCGAGTTCCCGCTCGGTCTGGAGGAGTTCGCCGAGCTCGCCATCGCGGGTCGCAAGCAAATCCTCCAACCGGCGTTTCAGCGTGCGCTGGGCGTTGAGGCGCGCATCGGTGTCGAGGATCACCCGGGTCAGGTCTTCGGCCCGCGTGTTGCGGCTGACCACCTCGCCGCCCGCCGCGTCGGCGTCTTGATCCACGCCGGCCAAAAAGCCGTCTATCCAATCGGGTTTCGCGCGCAGGGACAAATAGGCGGAGGTGTAATCGTCCGATTGCTTGTTGATGTTCGAATTGATGACGATGCAGGCGCGGGGGCCCGCCTCTTGGCAGGCCGCGACATGGGCCGTCATCAGGCGCTCGACCCCTTCGCGCGGCAGGCTGAGGCCGAGATCATGGCTGTAGGCGATATACTGCGCGCCATCCTCGTCGGGCGCGACGGGCTCCGGCGCGGGCGCGGTCGGCGCAAACTGCGCGTCGCTGACGATGCCGGCTGAACGTTGGACCGCAGCGGCCGGAGGCGGCGGAGGCGGCGGAGGCGGCGGCGGCCGGGACGCGGCGCGTTCGACCGCCGCCAGGTCTGCGTTTGACCGACTGTCGCCATCCCCGCCGCAGGCCGCAAGCGCGCCCGCGCTCAGGATCGATATCAAGACATGTTTCATCGGCTTGTCCCCTTCCGCCGGTACGATTGCCCCGCCATTGTGTACGACTGAGGGCCAAAACGCGACGAAAATCAGGGCCTTGGGGCGAACGCCGTCGCCCCCGCCCGAAGCGCGCGTTGGGCATGGCCCACGAAATCGACCAGCAATGGCCGCGTGTCGCGCGGATCGATGATCTCTTCGGCGAAGAAGCTTTCGGCCGTTCGGAACGGCGAGCGGATAGCGTCGAACTTCCTATAGAGTTCCTTCAAAAGCGCCTCGGGGTCGTCGGCTTCGCTGAGCTCCTTGCGGAACGCCGCCTCGATGCCCCCGGCCATGGGCAGCGAGCCCCAATCCCCGCTCGGCCAGCAATAGCGCCATTTCGCCTTGGACGGATTCATCATCGCCGACCCCGCCAATCCATAGGCTTTGCGGATCACGACGGCGCAGACCGGGACGGTCGCCTGATAGACCGCCGCCATGGCCCGCACGCCCTTGCGCGTCACGCCTTCGGTTTCATGTCGAACGCCAACGGCGAATCCGGGGCAGTCGACGAAATGGACGACCGGGAGATGGAAGGTCGAACAGAGGTCCATCTGGCGGACGACTTTGTCGCAAACATCTGCGGTCCAGGCGCCGTCGAGGAAGAAGGGATCGCCCGCAAGGATGCCGACGGGATAACCGTCGATCCGCGCAAGGCCTGTGACGATCCCCCGGCCCCAAAGCCGGCCGATCTCGAAAAAAGAGTCTCGGTCGACCGCCGACTCGATGATCTTCCGGGGCATGTAGGCCGTCACGCCGTCAGTCGGGACGATGGAGATCAAGCGCTCGTCGCGGCGGTTCGGATCGTCGACGGGCTCCGTCCGGGCCGGCAACTCGTCGACCGAAGCCGGGAGATAGGAAAGGAACCTGCGCGCGGCGGCGAAGGCGTCGGCCTCGGTGTCGACCACATCATCGACGACGCCGTTCTTGGCTTGGATCTCCCAACCGCCGAGCTCTTCTTTCGTCACGTCTTCGCCCAGCGCCCGGGAGACAGGCGGGCCCGCCACAAAGACCTGGCTGATCTCTTTGACCATGACGGAATAGTGGCTCGCGGCGACCCGGCCGGCGCCGAGGCCGGCGCAGGGCCCGAGGGCGAGCGAGACAAACGGCACGCGGCCGAGACCCGAGACGATCCAATCCCAGCCCGGCGTTTCGGGAATATAGGTGCGCGGATCCTTTTCCAGCATTTTGACGGAGCCGCCGCCCCCCGTGCCGTCGATCATCTGGACGAGCGGCATGCCGTATTCCTGGGCCATTTGGATCGCGAGGACCATTTTCTTCCAGATCGAGGCGTCCGCCGCCCCGCCGCGGACAGTGAAATCGTCTGCGATCACCACCGCCGGACGGCCGTCCAGCGTGGCGCGCCCCGTCACGGAGTTGGATGCGCGGAAGGTCTCAAGCTCATCGTCCGCGGAATAAGTTGCGACGCCGGCGATCTTGCCGATTTCGTGGAAACTGCCGGGATCGGCGAGGAAGGCGACGCGCTCGCGGGCCGTAAGCTTGCCGCGGCCGCGTTGGCGGGCGACCGGCTCGTCCCCGCCCATTTCTTCGGCCAGGCGCTCGCGCCGGCGCAGCTCTTCGATCGATTTCTCCCAGCTCATCGGGCGAGTGAGGCGCGAGGGCGGGCCGATCGTCAAGGGATTTACACTTGCCTCGCCTGGGGGTGGGCTGCTTTATCAGCGGCGGTCCCAACCCCTGAGGAGGAATAGCCATGACCCTAGAAGAACTCACCACGAAAGCGAATGATGCCGTGGCCGGCGGCTCGGCGTTCGCTAAGAAAGTCAAATTCGATTTCGGCGACCAAGGCCAGCTCTTCATCGACGGCCCGGCTGGGACGGCGCACAATGAAGACGGCGACGCCGATGCGACAATCAAGGTGAGCTGGGACGACTTCAACAAGCTGCGCGCGGGCGAGCTCGACGGCACCATGGCCTTCATGCAGGGGAAATTGAAAGTCGATGGCGACATGTCGGTCGCCATGCAGCTGCAGCAGCTGATGTCGAAGTTCGCCTAAGCGCGACACACGGACCTTTGAGATGGCCCGCAGGGATCGCCCATTGGCGATCCGGCGGGCCATATCTATTCTAGCATCATGACCGCCATCGCTCCCCCCGCCGCGCTTTATGAAACCGGGTTCGTCGACGTACCGGGCAATCCCCGGCCGGAGGGCGCGGAGGTCGTCTGGTTCCAAGGCGCCGCCGGCCGGCGCTTGCGCGCCTGCCTCGCTCCGGCGCTCAATGCGAGCGCGGCGCGCGGAACCGCCATCGTCTGCCCGGGGCGGACGGAATTCATTGAGAAATATTTCGAGGTCGCCCGCGAACTCCAAGCAAAGGGCTTCGCCGTCCTCATCCTCGATTGGCCCGGCCAGGGGCTTTCAGAACGCCTTCTGGAAGAGCCTCTAAAAGGTCATATCGACCGGTTCGAGACCTTTATGGGCGCGCTTCGGAACGGGCTCGACGAGCTTCGGGAGCGGTTACCCCGGCCACATGTCTCCCTCGCCCACTCCATGGGCGGGGCGATTGCGCTGGCCGCCATCGTGGAAAACCGCGTGAAGGTGGAGGCGGCCGCCTTCTGCGCGCCGATGTGGGGGCTCAAATCCCGTATCTTCGGCATGCGCTATCTCGTCTGGGCGATGCGGGTCATGGGCCGCTCGGGCGACTATGCAGTGCAACCGGGCCCTGACGAGACGTTCGAGACGAACCTCGTCACCCATGACGAAGATCGCTGGAAGATCCAGCGCGCGCTGACCGACGCCGCGCCCGACCTCTCCCTCGGCCCGGTCACCTGGGGGTGGCTCGGCGCCTCGCTCGATATTTTCAATACGTTTGCAAAGGCGCAGAAGCTGCGCGCCGCCGACATTCCGATGATGGTGGCGACCGCTGAAGAGGAAAAGCTCGTCGACAATGCCGCCCATGCCCGCGTCTGCGCTCACCTGCCCGATGTCGAGCACATCACCGTGGCCGGCGCCCGGCACGAGATCCTGATGGAGCGGGATGACAAGCGCGCCGAGTTCTGGGCCGCCTTTGATCGCTTGCTCGACCGCGCGGAGATTTAGCCGGACCTCAAGCAAGTTCGGAGCCGACGGGCTCGTTTGCGAAGGGAGACTTGCGCCAAAACAAGGACCTAAAGCGACGGTCTGGAGTGGAACGAAAGACCGACGCTTTAGAACCGGTAGCCGGCCCTGAGACTCGCGGCCGGTCGCACGCCGTC
>CAYYNG010000137.1:0-5700 GCA_964472435.1 uncultured Hyphomonadaceae bacterium
GGCCAGGCGCCGCCGCTTGTCGAGGACGTCTGCGCGGATGGCCGCAGGGTCCCGGGTGGCCTCCAGCGCGGAACGGCGGGCGGCCTCGCCGGCGGCCATCAGCGCAGGGTCGCCCGCGATCGGCCGCAGCCGCGTCAAAGCCATGCGCTCCCATGTCCAAGCGTCCTCCGCGTGGTAGCGCCTGAACGAAGACAGTTTCACCGCAGGGGGCCCAGCGTTGCCCGAGGGCCGCAGCCGCATATCGACCTCATAGAGCGCGCCCTCGGCGGTCGGCGCAGAAAGGGCGGTGATGAGGCGTTGGGTGAACCGGGCGAACCAGCGCGGGTCGGCGTCGGCGCTGTCGACATCGTATATGATGATCAGGTCGAGATCGGATCCCGCCGTCATCTCCCGGGCGCCAAGCGTGCCAAGGGCCGCGACGCACCAGGGACCCGGGGCGGGGCCGGTTCGGTCCGCGACCACCTGTTCGGCCGAGGCGGCCATTGCCGAGACGGCGGTTTCCGCAAGGTCCGACCACTCCGCGGCGGCCGCTTCCGCGCCGATCCGCGCATGCAGCAGTCGATGGCCGATCAGGAAGCTTCGCTCTCGGTGGAACCGGCGCGCGGCGTCCATCGCCTCGTCGAATCCCGCGCTCGGCAAGAGATGGAACGAGGGGGCCGGGGCCGTGTCGATCAAGACCTCCAAAATATCCGGTTGCCGCGCGAGCGTTCGCGCAAGCGGCGGGGCGAGCGCGAGCGTGGCAACGAGATCGGTCAGCAAGGCGGGTTCGGCAAGCAGCATGGCGAGGGTCTGCACGCCCGTGCGCAGATGCTCGAAAAACCCGGCGAAGCGCTGGAATGCGAGATCCGGCTCGCCGGTTTCGGCCATCGCTGCGAGCAAGTCGGGAATAAGGGCGGTCAGGAGGACCCGGCCCCGCTCCGTCCGCGTCGCCGGCGCGCGCCCAGCGCACCATTGGCGGATGGTTTCAACCCGCGCCGCTGGGTCGGTGAACCCGAACGCCCGAAGCGTTTCGACGGTGCCGGGATCATCGTCGACGCCGGTGAAGACGAGGTTGCCGGTCTCGGCGGCCGCGACCCGCCGCTCCTCCTCGGCGAAGAGATCGGAATAGACGCGGTTCACCGCCCCCCGCAGGCCCGTAAGCTCGGTTTCGAACGCCGCAAGCGAGGCGGCGCCGCAAAGCGCGGCGACGGCGCTCCGCCCGCTCTCGTTTGCCGGGAGACTGTGGGTTTGCTCATCATTCCGCATTTGGATGCGATGCTCGATGGCGCGCAGAGCGCAGTAGTTTTCGGCCAATTCGAGGGACACCGCCCTCTCGATCGCGCCGGCGCAGGTGAGCGCCGCCAAACAGCCGAGGGTGTCGCGGCGGCGCAGCCTTGGGTCCCGCCCGCCGAGGATCAATTGCTGGGTCTGGGCGAAGAATTCGATCTCGCGGATCCCGCCGGGTCCCAGCTTCAGGTCCGGCGCCGGGTCCTCAAGGGCGGCTTCGGCGTGGGCGTTGATCTGCCGCTTGATCGCATGGATGTCGGCGATCGCCCAATAATCGAGGTGCCGGCGCCACACAAAGGGCTGCAGCACGTTGATGAAGGTTTCGGCGGCGGCGAGGTCGCCGGCGACCGCGCGCGCCTTTATCCAAACCATCCGCTCCCAATTCTGACCCAAGCTTTCATAATAAAGTTCGGCCATCCGCGTCGAAACCGCGAGCGGGGTCGAGCGCGGATCCGGCCGGAGACGCAAGTCGGTTCGAAAGACATATCCCTCCGCCGTCGCCTCCTCGAGCCGGCGCACCACCTCGCGCACGAGACGGCTCGCCGCATCGCCCGGGGATCGCTCCCGACCGTCGAACCGATCGGGGTCGTAGAAGGCTGCGATATCGATATCGCTCGAGTAATTGAGCTCCCCGGCCCCCATTTTCCCGAGGGCGATCATGAAGAGCCCCGCCGTCGACAGGCCGCGCTCTGCGGCGGCCCCCGCGAGCGCGGCTTGCAGCGCCCCGTCGGCGAAGGCCGTCATCGCACTGGTGACAGCCGCCAAATCGAACTCGCCGGAGAGATCGCCCGACGCAATCGCAAGATGCGCGGCCTGCTTCAGACGGCGCAGCGCCGTCATCGCCGCCTCGCCGTCGGCATGCTCGCCCCCGGGCAGCTCGGCCATGACGCCGTCCAAGGCCGCCCGGGGCCCCTCGGCGCAGAGCCGGTCGACGAGATCGGGCCGCCGCTCGGCGAGCCGGCGGAGATAGGGGGCGTGGGGCTTTGCAATGTCGAGCGCAGACGCAGCGGTTGCACCGAGAGGCTTTATCATAACCATGGCGCGAGATTACCGACCGGGACCGCACAGCGCGAGCCCAAAAACCTCATGCGCGCGGCAAGCGCAGGAGCGCCGTCAACCCGGGTCGATCGCCCTCGCCGCCGCCGGACCTCAGTTCAAGCGCGCCGGAATGGACCTCGGCGACGGCCTCAACCAGCGCAAGGCCAAGGCCGGAGCCCGGTTCGGACCGGCTGGCTTCCAGCCGTACGAACCGGCGAACGGCATCGGCTCGGGCCGCTTCGGGGATGCCGGGGCCTGTGTCTTCAACGGAGATCTCGATATCACCGGCGCGGTTGCGCCGCGCGCCCAGCCGGATCAAGCCGCCTTCCGGCGTGTATTTCACAGCGTTGTCCATCAGGTTCGCAAGGGCTTGGGCCAGCAGGTCGCGATCGCCCAAAACCCAGAGGTCGGAGGCGATCGACGCCTCGAAACGAAGATCGACCGCTTCGCACGCCGGCTCGAAGAACTCTGCGATCTCCTTTGCGATTTCGCTGACATCGAGACGCGACCGGCGCCCGCCCTCGCCGGCCTCGAGCCGCGACAGGCGCAAAATCGCGTTGAAGGTCGAAAGGACATTGTCGAGATCGGTCAGGGCCTCGCCGATCACAGCATGCGCCGCCCCGGGATCGGCGTCGCCGGCGAGGGCGGCCTCCAGCCGATTGCGGAGCCGCGACAGGGGCGAACGGAGGTCGTGGGCGATCGCATCGCCGGTGTGGCGCGTCGACAGCATCAACCGCTCGAGCCGTTCCAGCATCGCATTGAGACGCTCGGCGAGACGGTCGAACTCATCGCCGGAGCCGAGGACTTTGGCCCGGCGGCTGAGGTCGCCGGCCATCACCTCTTCCGCCGTATCGGCGAGGGCGTCCGCGCGGCGGGCCGCGTAGCGCGAGATTACGACGCCGCCAAGAAGCGATAGAACGAGGACGAAGGGCGCCCCGGTCCAGACCGCCCGGGTGATGCGGCGAACGATTTCGCCCCGTTCGCTGACATCGTAGGCGACGAGAAGGAGCCCGCCATTGCCCAGCGCGGCGATCCGCCCCTCGGCCGGGCGCACCTCGATCGAGCCGTCGGGCAGCTTCATGTCGACTTCGAAAAAGACGGAATTGATGCCTTCGGCCGGCGCGCCGGCGGGCAAAGCGGAGAGCGCTCCGGAGATCTTCCGACCGTCGGGCCCTTGCAGGAGATAGAAGAACCGGTTCGCGCGGGCGGCGCTGCGTTCGACGACCGATTGATTGAGACGGTTCAGCCCGCCGCGCACATAGGCCTCGGCAAGGGCCGCGACCTCCGCCTCAAGCCGCATGTTCGACTGCGCGCGGATGTACCCCACCGTCGAGACGTAGAAGTAAATCAGAAGACCGGCGGAAAAGGCGGCGAACATGGCCGCGTGCAGCATGGCGAGGCGGAACGTCGTCGTCCGAACCAGCGCCGGGAAGCGGAGGGTCATGCCTCCAGCCGATAGCCCGCGCCGCGCACTGTGTGCAGGAGCGGCCGGTCGAACTCCTTGTCGATCTTCGCCCGCAGACGGGAAATATGCACATCGATCACATTGGTCTGCGGATCGAAGTGATAGTCCCACACATTCTCCAGCAGCATGGTCCGGGTCACCACCTGGCCGGCGTGCCGCATCAGATATTCAAGCAGGCGGAATTCCCGCGGCTGAAGATCGATCTTTTCACCGGCCCGGGTCACCCTGCGGGAGAGCAAGTCCATTTCGAGATCGCCCGCCCGCAGCACCGTCACGGGCGCTTCGGCCACCTGGCGCCGGCCGAGCGCTTCGATCCGAGCGACCAGCTCGCTCGGCGCGAACGGTTTCGACAAGTAATCGTCCCCGCCCGCCTTCAGACCTTCAACCCGATGGTCGACATCGGCGAGTGCGGTCAGAAAGAGGGCCGGCGCCGCGCCGCCGCCGTCGCGGTATTCGCGGATGAGGGTCAAGCCGTCTTTCACCGGCAGCATCCGATCAACCACGACCGCGTCATAGACTCCGGTCCGGGCGAGCGCCAGCCCGTCCTCGCCCTGGTGAGCGAGATCGACCACATGGCCGGCCTCGCCCAGCACTTTTGAAATGAAGGACGCAGTGTCCCGATCGTCTTCGATGACGAGCACCTTCATCGGGGGCTTGCTACTCCGTCTCTGAAATGTCGGCCGGCACGAAAATCGTCCGGCGGCCGGCGCGAACCGCGATCAGCAACTGGTCGCGGCCGCGACGGCGCGCGCTCTCCAAGGCGTCCTCGAAATCCCGCTGGGAGTCGATGCGCTCCCCGCTGACCTCGAGAATGGCCATGCCTTCGCGGACACCGCCCTCATAGAGCGGACTGGTTCGGCTGATTCCGTCGACCAGGGCGCCGCCCTCGCTTTCGTCGAGCCCGAGCGCACGGCGAGTTTCGTCGTCAAGCTCGGTCAAGCGAACGCCCAGAACGTCTTCGCCCGCGTCCGGATCCGGGGCGTCGCCCGGGCCCGCCCCGCCCGTGGTCGGCAAGCCGTTCACATCGTCCGGCCGCTCGCCGACCCTGACATCGATCGTCACCGGCGAACCGTCGCGGAGCACTTCGAAAGCGTTTGTCGATCCGGCGATCAAAGATCCGACGGCGCGCGTGACCTCGGTCGCGTCGCCGACCTCGCGGCCATTGATCGCGACGATCACATCGCCGCGCTCAATGCCGGACTTCAGCGCCGGGCCGTCTGCGACCAGCTCCGAAACAATGGCGCCCTCGACGCCGCTCACGCCGAGCGCTTCGGCCATGTCGTCGGTCAGATCTTGGATCGAGACGCCAAGCCAGCCGCGCGAGACGCGGCCGGATTTGATGAGCTGGTTCGTCACTTGGGTCGCAAGCTCCGCGGGGATCGCAAAGCCGATGCCCACCGAGCCGCCCGTGGGAGAGAAGATCGCCGTGTTCACGCCGATCACCCGGCCATTGAGATCGAAGGTCGGACCGCCCGAATTGCCCCGATTGATCGGCGCATCGATTTGGAGGAAGTCGGTGTACGGGCTGTTTCCGCCGAGCTCCCGGCCGTCGGCCGAGACGATCCCGGCGGTCGCCGTGCCGCCGAGGCCGAACGGGTTGCCAAGCGCGACCACCCAATCGCCGACCCGCAGATCATCGGTGTTTGCAAATTCGACATAGGGAAACGCGGCCTCGCCCTCGACCTTGAGAACGGCGAGATCGGTTTGCGGATCAGTGCCGACCAGTTCGGCCTCGAGCTCCCGGCCGTCGCTGAGCACCAATTCGATTTCGGTAGCGTCCGCGATCACGTGATTGTTGGTGACGACATAGCCTTCACCGGAGATGAAGAACCCCGACCCAAGCGAGCGGGCCTGGCGAGTCTCCGGCTCGTCCGGGCCGTCGCCGGGCTGGCCCTGGCGGCGACGGCACTGTTCAAACAAGTCCCGCACGG
>CAYYNG010000138.1:0-5690 GCA_964472435.1 uncultured Hyphomonadaceae bacterium
GGTGTTGTTGGACGGCGGCGGCTACATTTTTCAGGGCCGGGTCTAAGCCCTGGCGGACGCCGCCCGCGTGGGCGGACTGATGTTTTAGGAGAACCCCGGATGGCTGAGCAGCAGCAACAAGAGCGCGGCGGCCGCGGGCGGGGCAGGGGCCGCGATCGCGACAATCGCCGGAACGAGGAAGAAAGCGAGTTCGTCGACAAGCTCGTTGGGATCAACCGCGTCGCCAAGACGGTGAAGGGCGGTAAGAATTTCGGTTTCGCCGCCTTGGTTGTCGTGGGCGACGGCAAGGGCCGGGCCGGTTTCGGCAAGGGCAAGGCCCGCGAGGTGCCGGAAGCGATCCGCAAAGCGACAGAGGAAGCCAAGCGCAATCTGGTGCGCGTGCCGCTTCGCGAGGGCCGAACCCTGCACCATGACGGCCGCGGCCGCTGGGGTGCAGGCAAGGTGGTGTTGCGCGCGGCGCCTCCGGGGACGGGCGTGATCGCGGGCGGCCCCATGCGCGCCGTCATGGAGGCGCTCGGCGTGCAGGACGTGGTTGGCAAATCGCTCGGATCTTCGAACCCCTACAACATGGTCCGCGCGACGTTTGATGCATTGACCGGGCAGGCGAGCCCGCGTTCGGTCGCTTCGAAGCGCGGTCTCAAGGTGCAGGATATCGTCGGCCGCCGGGCCGACGGCGCGTCCGAGGCCGGAATGGCCGACGCGACGGGCTGAGGAGCGGTAGGGCATGGCCAAGACAGAAACTAGAACCGTCACCATAAGGCAGACTGGAAGCCCGATCCGCCGGGCGGCCATTCAACGGGCGACGTTGGTCGGGCTCGGCCTCAATAAGGTCGGGCGGGTCCGGACCTTGGAGGACACCCCCGCTGTCCGCGGGATGATCGCCAAGGTCGCGCACATGGTTGAGATTGTCGAGGAGACGGCGTAGCGATGTCGGCTGCGCGTTTTAGCTCTGGTATTTCCTTATGAAACTGAATGAACTCTCCCCCCGCCCCGGTTCGACCAAAGCGCGCAAGCGCATTGGTCGCGGCGTCGGTTCCGGCAAAGGCAAGACCGGCGGCCGCGGTGTTAAAGGGCAGAAGGCGCGCTCGGGCGTCGCTTTGAACGGGTTCGAAGGCGGGCAGATGCCTATCTACATGCGCCTGCCGAAGCGCGGCTTTAAGAAGCCGAACGCCCGGCAGTACGCTTGGGTGAATATCGGCCGGATTGCGAAAGCCATCGAAGACGGCAAGCTGGACGGCGAAGCCGTTACCGAGGCGGCGCTTGTCGAGGCGGGGCTGGTGCGCCGGGTTAAGGACGGCGTCCGGCTGCTTGCCAAGGGCGAGGCTCCGCAGAAGGCCGTTATCACTGTGACCGGGGCGTCCCAGGCGGCTATTGAGGCGGTGCAGGCGGCGGGCGGCAGCGTGACGGTCACCGGCGGGGCCGCAGCGACGACGGAAGACGGCGCCTAAGGGCCGGCGGCGGCGGCTTTGATTGAGCCGCCCCTTCACAAAGAGATCCGCGGGTCCGATCTTGGCCCGGGTCGAGAATACGTTGAGGAGCTCCGCGCGTGGCGTCAGCAGCTGAACAAATGGCCCGGGGCGTCTCCTTCGAGACCTTCTCAAAGGCGAAGGACCTCCAAAAGCGGATCCTGTTCACGCTCGGCGCGCTGATCGTTTACCGCTTCGGTACCTACCTTCCCATCCCGGCGGTCGATCCCGAGCAGTACCGCGCTTTCTTCGAACAGCAGCAAGGCGGCTTCCTCGGCAATATCAATGTCTTCGCCGGCGGCGCGATCGAGCGGATGAGCATCTTCGCGCTCAATGTGATGCCGTACATCACAGCTTCGATTATCGTGCAGATGATGACGACGGCCTCGCCGACCCTCTCAAAACTCAAGAAAGAAGGCGAGGCGGGGCGCAAGCAGATCAACCAGTATACGCGCTATCTGACAGTCCTTTTTGCGCTCGTGCAGTCTTTCGGGATTTCGTCCGGCCTTGCCGCCTTCGCGGTTACGGGGGTGCCGAGTTGGTTTTTCATTTTAACGTCCGTCGTCACGTTGACGGGCGGCACTGTGTTCCTGATGTGGTTGGGCGAGCAAATCACCGCACGCGGCATCGGAAACGGCATTTCCCTGATCATTTTCGCCGGCATCGTAGCGGAGCTGCCCAAGGCGATCTTCAACCTCCTCAGCCAAGCGCGGGCCAGTTCGACCAATGTCGCCTTCATCTTGGCGATCGCCGTGATGGTGATCGGGCTCGTCGTGTTCATCGTGTTCGTCGAACGGTCCCAACGCCGGCTCTTGATCCAATATCCCAAGCGCCAGCAGGGCAATCAGATGATGCAGGGGCAGAACTCGTTCCTGCCGCTGAAGCTCAACACAGCCGGTGTCATCCCGGCGATTTTCGCCTCCGCGATTCTGCTTCTGCCGACGACCGTACTCGGCTTTTCGGGCGGCGGGATCGACCCGGCGGCCTTAGCCGAAGGCGGCGGCTGGCTTGGCTGGCTGCAGCGCAATTTCGGCCCCAGCACATGGGGCTTTATCGTCAGCTACGGCGTACTGATCGCGTTTTTCAGCTTTTTCTACACATCGATCGTCTTCAACCCGGAAGAGACGGCCGACAATCTCCGCAAATATGGCGGCTTCCTGCCTGGCATTCGGCCAGGAAAGAACACGGCCGCTTATCTTGATTATGTGCTGACTCGCCTGACGACGATCGGAACGATCTATCTCGTCTTCGTCTGCCTGCTGCCGGAGATTCTGCGGCGTTATTATCCCGAGATCCCGTTCTATATCGGCGGGACGTCTCTCTTGATCGTCGTGTCTGTGACGATGGACACCGTCACCCAGATCCAGTCTCATCTTATCGCCCACCAATACGAGGGGCTGGTCAAACGCTCGAGATTGGGAGGGCGTAAACGGTGAATCTCATTTTGTTCGGCCCGCCTGCGGCAGGCAAAGGAACCCAAGCGAAGCGTTTGGTCGAAGACCGTGGCTACATACAGCTCTCAACCGGAGACATGCTGCGCGCGGCGCGCGCGTCGGGCAGCGAGCTTGGCCTCAAAGTGGCGGAGATCATGGACGCGGGCGCGCTTGTGTCGGATGAGATCGTGATCGCCTTGATCGATGAACAGCTCGTCAAAAATGCAGAGGCGCCGGGCTTTATTTTCGACGGGTTTCCGCGCACCGTCCCCCAAGCCGAGGCGCTCGACGCCGCGCTCGCCGCACGCGATCAGGCTGTCGACCTGGTCATCCGGCTGGTTGTCGATGAGGCGAAATTGCTCGAACGGGTGACGAAGCGCTTTCGCGAGCAGGGGCGCAAGGACGATAATCCCGACACGTTCTCCGTCCGTCTGGAAAAATACAGCGCCGACACCGCGCCATTGGTGCCGATCTACGCAGAGCGAGGCAAGCTGGTCGAGGTAGACGGGATGGGGGCGATCGAAACCGTATCCAAGGCGATCGACGCCGCGCTCGATGGCGTTGATGGAAAGCGGTAATGTATGCTTGACGGTGTGTTTTCGAGGTCTATAACACCGCTCTTCGACTAGAAGGCTGGCGCTTGCCGCGCGGACGCATGCACGTTTCGCGATGACGAGCTTTTTGAACGATTGCAGGAGTAGCACATTGGCCCGCATCGCAGGCGTCAATATCCCCACCAACAAGCGCGTTGAAGTCGCGCTGAGATATATCCACGGAATCGGACCGGCGAAGGCGCGGGAGATCATCGACCGGGTCGGGGTCGCGCCGGAGCGCCGCGTGGCCGAATTAACCGATGCCGAGGTGATCCAAATTCGGGAGACGATCGACGCAGACTATCTCGTCGAAGGCGACCTGCGCCGCGAAACCTCGATGAATATCAAGCGGCTGATGGATCTCGGCTGCTATCGGGGTCTGCGCCACCGCCGCAAGCTCCCGGTCCGGGGGCAGCGGACCCACACCAATGCGCGAACCCGCAAGGGTCCGGCGAAACCGATCGCCGGTAAGAAAAAATAGGATAAAGCGAGATGGCTCGGGAAACGACCCGCGTACGGCGGAAAGAGCGAAAGAACATCGCCTCCGGCGTGGCGCATGTGAACGCCAGCTTCAACAACACCAAGGTGACGATCACCGACGTACAGGGCAACACCATCTCGTGGTCCTCAGCCGGATCCATGGGCTTTAAGGGATCGCGGAAGTCGACGCCGTATGCCGCGCAGATGGCGGCGGAAGACGCGGCGCGGAAGGCCATGGATCACGGGCTGAAAACCCTTGAAGTCAACGTCTGCGGGCCGGGTTCGGGCCGAGAGTCGGCTTTACGCGCGTTCCAGGCGGCGGGTCTGACGGTTACGTCTATTCGGGACACCACCCCGATTCCGCACAATGGCTGCCGCCCGCCCAAGCGCCGCCGCGTTTAGCGGACCACGACATATTTAAAGGAACTGGCCATGGCTGACACCGCCGCCGCGACCGTAAACGACCGCAATTGGAAACAGCTGATCCGTCCGAACCGCCCGGAGATCGAAGCCGGTCTCGACCCGCTGCGCAAGGCGAAGCTGGTGATCGAGCCGTTGGAGCGGGGGTTCGGAACCACCCTTGGCAACGCGCTGCGCCGCGTCCTGCTGTCCTCGCTCCAGGGTGCGGCGATTACGGGCGTGCAAATCGACGGCGTGGTGCACGAGTTCTCCGCCATCCATGGCGTTCGCGAGGACGTTAAGACGATCGTGCTGAACATCAAGCAAGTCGAGATCTCGATGGTTTCGGAGACGCCCAAGCGCATGGTCCTTAAGGCGTCCGGCCCCGGACCGGTGACTGCGGGTCAGATCGAAGTGTCGGGCGACGTGAAGATCTTGAACCCGGACCTCGTGATCTGTCATCTTGATGAGCAGGCGGATGTTCGCATGGAATTCTCCGTTGCGACGGGCAAGGGCTATGTGCCGGCCGAGCAGAACCGGCCGGATGATGCGCCGATCGGCTTTATCCCCGTCGACTCGATTTACTCCCCGGTCCGCCGTGTGGGCTACCAGGTTGAGGACACTCGCGAGGGTCAGGTTCTCGACTATGACAAGCTGACGCTGACAGTTGAAACCGACGGTTCGATGACGCCGGAAGACGCCGTCGCCTACGCCGCGCGGATCCTCCAGGATCAGCTGCAGCTCTTCATTACGTTCGACGAGCCGGTCATCGAAGACGCGCCGACGGAAGAGCAGGATCTCGGCTTCAATCCGGTCTTGCTTAAGAAGGTCGACGAGCTCGAGCTCAGCGTTCGGTCGGCGAACTGTCTGAAGAACGACAATATCGTTTATATCGGCGACCTTATCCAGAAATCGGAGGCGGAAATGCTCCGCACGCCGAACTTCGGTCGCAAGTCGCTCAACGAGATCAAAGAGGTTCTCGCTGGCATGGGGCTGCATCTTGGCATGGAAGTGCCGGACT
The DNA here is from genome assembly GCA_964472435.1 of uncultured Hyphomonadaceae bacterium. Lineage (GTDB taxonomy): Bacteria > Pseudomonadota > Alphaproteobacteria > Caulobacterales > Hyphomonadaceae > CAYYNG01. The sequence continues at coordinate 5,393 of CAYYNG010000138.1, forward strand.
GGCCGCCGGAAGATATTGAAGCGCTCGCCAAGCGCTATGACGACCACTAGGAAACAAGCGTCCGAGAGGACCCGGGAGACTTCCTCATGCGCCATGGCATCGCCCATCGAAAACTGAACCGCACGAGCGAGCATCGCAAAGCCATGTTCGCGAATATGGCGGCGTCCCTGATCGAACACGAGCAGATCGTGACCACGTTGCCGAAGGCGAAAGAGCTAAAGCCGATCATGGACAAGCTCGTCACCCTCGCCAAAAAGGGCGATCTGGCGGCGCGGCGCCAGGCGATCGCGAAAATTCG
>CAYYNG010000139.1:0-5681 GCA_964472435.1 uncultured Hyphomonadaceae bacterium
GAGGACTCGGACTTTGAGAAGATGGAAGAGATCCGCGCCCGGGTCGACGACGTGGTCGAAGACCCCGAAACGGCCGCGAAGCTGAAAGCCTGGTACCGCCAGCTCTGCAAACGCCCCTGCTTCCACGACCAATACCTGCAGGCCTTCAATGAACCGAGCGCCCACCTCGTCGACACCGACGGCAAGGGCGTTGAACGGATCACGGAAGACGGCGTCGTCGCCCGGGGGGTCGAATACCCGCTCGACTGCATCATCTACGCCTCGGGCTTCGAGGTCGGCACGCCCTTCGAGCGGCGGAACGGGTTCGACCCCGTCGGCCGCGACGGCCTCACGCTCTCAGACTACTGGGCGAATGGGATGCGGACCAAGCACGGGGTCCACATTCACGGCTTCCCGAACCTCTTTATGGTCCAACCCACCCAAGGGGCGAATCTCATCTCGAACATCCCTTCGAACATCGCCGACTCCGCAAAAACGATCGCCCTGGTGGTCGCCCACGCGCTTGCGGCGGACGCAAAAGAAGTGGAGGTGACGAAGGAGGCGGAAGACGCGTGGGTCGCGCTTCTGCTCACCAATACCGGCGGCATGCTGGGAACCGCCGAGTGCACGCCGGGCTACTACAATAATGAAGGCCAGCCGACCGAGGTCTCGGCTTTCGGCGTCGGCCACCCCGCGGGCGCCGCGTTCTACTTCAACTATATCGACAACTGGCGGAAGGCCGGAACGTTCGAGGGGCTGGAATTCCGCTAATCGGCGTCGTCCAGCGGGACGTAGCCATCGTTCCCCAGGATCTGGATGGTTTGGAATCGTCGCCGGAGGTAGGCGAGGATTTCCGGGGCGATCGGTTCCTTTAGACGTTTTCGGCTCCCTTGCGAGGCGGAGGGACCGTAGAGAGAAACGGTGCCGATCTCGTCCAGATAGGCCCGGGCCCAATACGTCCGGCCGCCCGCCCCGAACTCGTAGAGAAGATAGTTGTAGACCTCCTCAAGCTGGTCGCCGTCGAACAACGCCTCGCATCGATGCTCGATCCGCAAGGGCGCAATCGCGTCCTCGTCGACCCATGTCATTGGCCGCGGCCCGCTACCATGGCTCCTTAAACGGCCGCAGGTCGAGCTCGTGGGTCCAGGCGCTGCGGTGCTGGGTATGGACCGCCCAAAACGCGTCGGCGATCGCGTCGGGGTCTAGGGCGCCGTTTGCGCCGCGACTGTCGAGGAAGTCGGGCGCGATCTTCCGAATGCGCTCGCCGTCGATCACGCCGTCGACAATGATATGGGCGACGTGGACGCCCTTCGGTCCGTATTCCCGGGCGAGGGACTGAGTGAGCATGCGGAGGCCGGCTTTGGCGGCGGCGAAATGGACGAAGTTCGGCTTGCCGCGCATCGAGCCCGAGGCGCCGGTGAAAAGGAGCGAGCCTTCGCCTTGGGCCGCAAGCATGGGCGCGGCGCGCTTGGCCGTCAGGAACCCGCCATAACAGCCCACCCGCCAGAAATGCTCGAACTGCGCCTCGGTGAGCTCTTCGAACGGGATGATCGCATTGTTGCCGGCGTTGTAGATCACCGCGGCGACAGCCCCACGGGCTTCGAGTTCGGTGAAGAGCCGGTCTTGGTCTTCGGATGAGGTGACATCCACCACCATGGCCTCCGCCGATCCGCCGGTCTCGCGGATGCCCGCGGCCACGGTCTCGATTTTCTCCATCGTCCGTCCGGTGACGAGGACATCGAGCCCCTCACGCGCAAAGCGGCGCGCGAGGCCGCCGCCCAGTCCGTTCGGCGCGCCCGCGCCCAAAATCACAACCGTCTTCGCCATCGCCTCGCCTCCTGATGCGCTTTCCCAAGACCATAGCGCCCATCGCGGCGGAGGTCTCTAGCCCTTGCCGCCGGCTTTATGGGCGTAGGGGTTTGCGCCCTGGCGCACGTGGAGGCGGATCGGCACGCCCGGCAAGTCGAACGCCTCGCGCAGCCCGTTGACGAGATAGCGCTTGTACTGTTCCGGCATCTGGTCGCCGCGCGATGCGATCAACACGAAGGTGGGCGGGCGGGATTTGATCTGGGCCATATAGCGCGGCTTGATGCGCTTGCCATGGACGGAGGGCGGGGGGTGGCGCTCCATCGTGTGGCGAAGCCAGCGATTGAGATCGCCGGTCTTCACCCGCGCGTTCCAATCCGAATTCACCTTCACCACCGCCGGCATCAGCCGGTCCACTCGTTTCCCCGTAAGTCCTGAGAGGAAAACGAGCGGGGCCCCCCGCGCGTTGGGCAGAAGGCGGGCCGCGCGGGCCGCGAGGTCCTTCATCGCCGCTTGGGGTTCTTTCACCTCGTCCCATTTCGAAATGACAAAGACGAGGCCGCGGCCCTCCCGCACGGCGAGGTCGGCGATGGCGAGGTCTTGGCGTTCGAACGCCTCCTCGGCGTCCATGACCAGTGCAACGATATCCGCGTATTTAACGGAGCGAATGGTCTCGCCCGTCGACATGCGATCGAGCCGCTCCTGCACCTTCGCCCGCTTGCGCAGGCCGGCTGTGTCGACGAGGCGGATCTTGCGCCCCTCCCAGACCCAGTCGATCGAAACCGAGTCCCGCGTGATCCCCGCCTCGGGCCCGGTGAGGAGCCGGTCGTCCTGAAGCAGGGTGTTGATCAAGGTCGATTTCCCCGCATTCGGCCGCCCCACGATGGCGAGCTTGATCGGCTTGTCTTTGGCCGGGGCCGCGGGTTCGGGTTCGTCCACGCCCGCCGCCTCGATCGCTGCGACGAGGGCTTCGTCGGTCAGATCCGGATCGTCGACATCGATGTGGGCGAGCTTGTCGAGAAGTTGCTCAGCCGCTCCGTCCGCCTCCACTTCGTCGTCGGCGGCATGGGCCGCTTCGAAGGCGAGATCGCCGATCGCGTCCCGGATCGCCTCGTAGAGATCGCCGAACCCCTCGCCATGCTCCGCGGACAAGGGGACCGGCTCGCCGAAACCAAGACCGAACGCTTCGAGCCGGCCCGCCTCGCCCGCCCGACCTTCGCATTTGTTCGCCGCCAGTATGACGGGCAGGTCGGCGCGGCGCAGGATCTCGGCGAACCGCTCGTCCATGGGCGTCACGCCGGCCCGGGCGTCAATGAGGAAAAGGGCCGCTTCCGCCTCGGCGATCGCCGCCTCTGTCTGGGCGCGCATGCGGGCCTCGAGCGAGCCGTCCGAAACGTCCTCAAAACCGGCCGTGTCGATCAAAACGAGCGGCAAGGAGGCGAGCCGCCCAGCGGCTTCTTTTCGATCTCGCGTGACGCCCGGCTGGTCGTCGACCAGGGCGAGCCGCTTGCCCGCTAAACGGTTGAACAGGGTCGATTTGCCGACATTCGGCCGCCCCACGATGGCGAGCTTCAGGGGCATGGATGATCTGTCCTATTCAACGGCGACGAGCCGTCCTCCATCGGTTAGCACAAAGACTTTGCCCCGGGCCGCGATGGGTTCGAGAAAGACATCGCCGCCCACTTTCAGTCGATCGGTTTCTTCCCCGGTTTGAGGAGAGAGCGCGATCAGCTCGCCTTCGGAGGAGGCGACGAGCAGACGGCCCGAGGCAAGGATCGGACCGGCATAGGTGATCCGCCCGCGATTGCGCCGCTCGTTGCGGAACTGGCGCAGCTCGGCGACCCAGACGACGCCCCCGGTGGAGGCCGACAAGCACACCACTTTGCCCTCGTTCGTTGCAACGAAAAGAAACTCGCCGGCAAGGACCGGCGCCTGGGTCGAACCGATGGGCTGGACCCAGATCCGGTTTCCGCTGCGCCCGTCGATCGCCGTCAGCACGCCCGACTGACTGGCGGCGAAAACGAGGCCGTTCGCCAAGACGGGCCGCGCGGCGACGTCGTTGATCGCGGAGATAGGGGTGAAGCGGCGCGTCCGGGTGAGCGCGTCCGACCATAGCCGGCGGCCATTGGCGGCGAGATACGCGATCAGCTCTCCGGAGGAGAACGGCGCGACGATGAAATCCTCGATGGCCGCGGCGCTGGGGGAGCCCAGCACGCGGGCGGACTCGACGATCGCCTGGTCGCTCCAAATCGTCGCGCCATTGTCAAACTCGAGGGCGAAGATCTCGTTGTTTTGGGAGGAGAGGAACACCCGGCCGTCGATAATCGTCGGCGACCCGGTCATGGGCGAATCCATCTTCCGCGACCAGATCTCCTCGCCGCTCGCCGCATCGATGGCGCGCACGATGCCGAAGCTGCTCGCAGCGATGACGCGCCCGTCGGCGTAAGCCAGCCCGCCTCCGACCGACCGGCGGTCGCGCCGCCGGCCCGACCGGATCCGGTGATCCCAGAGCTGGTCACCGGTTTCGATATCGAACGCTTTCACCTCTTGATCGGCCCCAAGCACGAAAATCGCCGCCTCGCTGGTCACGGGCGGGGTCGTGAGCGCCATGCTGCGGCCCGACCCCTCCCCGGCATTGCGCCGCCAGGCGATCTCGAACGCCTCGGCCGCCGCCACATGGCCGACGACCTTGCTCGGGCGCTGGCCGGCCTGCGGCCAGGACGCCACGTCGCGCGGATCGGGCAGGATGACGGCGACCGAGGCGAGGTTGGGGTCCGCCTCGATCAGATTTTCGTCCAGAACCAGCGCGATGCGGCCGGCGCGGTCGGCCTCTTCCTGGGCGCGCCGTTCGGCGCGGCCGAAGTCGAACACAGAACAGCCGGCCAGGGCGGCAAGCGCTGCGCCGGCGACAGCGAGCTGAAGGGTTCGGTTCATGGCGTCGCCTCCTCGGCCGGTTCGGGATCCGCCGCCGGCGCGGGCGCTGGGATCGCCGCGAGCGCGGCTTCCGCCCGCTGGATGACGCCCTGGGTCGCGTTCGGCGAAAACCGCAAGAGCGCGTATTCCGACCGGGCGCGCGCGGCGTCGCCCGCTGCATAGGCTTTCGCCGCAAGAAGCTCCCGCGCCAAGGCGGCCTCCGGGCCGTCGCGGCCGAGAAGCGGCGCCAGCTCCGCCTCCAACGCCTCCAGCGTGAGCCGATCGGCCTGCAGATAGGCCGCCTTCAGCGCGGCCAAAGTCTGCAACGGCCCGCCGTCGCCTGCAGCGGCGCGCAACGCTTCGGCGGCCCCCGCCGCGTCTCCGCCGCCTTCGAGCCGGGCCTTGGCGAGATAGTGGGCGGCCATCGCCGAGAGGGGCGTGTCTTCCCGCGCGAGCGCTGCGAACCCGGTCTGGGCGGTGGCGTAATCGCCCGCCTCCAGCGCGGCCAGCGCGCTCTCAAGGGCCTCCATGCGGCTTTGACGAACCGTCGTCGATTGCGCGCTGAAATACTCGTTCGCCGCCACGGCGACCAGAATGGCGAGGGCCCCGCCCCAGGCGAGGAATCCGAACCGCCGCCAAAGGCGCATGAAGCGATCCTGGCGAACGCCTTCCTCGACTTCTTGGAAAATATCGCTCACGCCGGCTGCGCTCCGCATATGTGTTTGAAAATCGCCGCGACCCTAACCGCGCCATCGGGCCCCCGCAACGCGCTAGGACGGCTTGGCTGCGCCTTTCGGCAGTGCATAGGTCTCGGCGTCGCCTGGAAAGGTCCGCGCTTTCACATCGGCGCGATAGGCGGCGACGGCCTTGGCGATCTCGTTCCGGACGTCGCCATAACGGCGGACGAATTTCGGCGTCCAGTCGAAGAGGCCCAGCATGTCCTCGGTCACCAGGAGCTGGCCGTCACATTGGGCCGACGCTCC
>CAYYNG010000140.1:0-5675 GCA_964472435.1 uncultured Hyphomonadaceae bacterium
CGCCCATATCCGCACGCTGCTGCTGACCTTCTTCTATCGCCAGATGCCGGAAGTGGTGGAGAAGGGCTATCTCTACATCGCCCAACCCCCGCTCTACATAGTCATCCGGCGGCGGTCCGAGCGCTACATCAAAGACGATGCGGAGATGGAGGCCTACCTCATTGACGAGGGGACAGCCGGCGAAACCCTGATCCTCGCCGACGGGGCCCAGATCGGCGGCGAAGACCTGCGCGAGCGGGTGCGCGAGGCCGCCGGTTTCAAGCAAGCGCTCTGGCGGCTTTCCCTAAGGGCGCCGGCCTTCCTTGTGGAGCACGCGGCCCTCGCCGGCGCGCTTGAGGCGGGCGCGGAGGATGACGCGGCCCAGCGCACGGCCGAGCGGCTGAACCGCATCGCCGAAGAGGGCGAGGACACCTGGACGGGCGGGTTCGACGAGGGCGCCCTCGTGCTTCGCCGCGAGGTGCGCGGGGTGGAGGAGAAGGCGGTCATGTCCGCAGTGCTTCTGGCGAGCGCCGACGCCGCCCGCCTCGCCGAGCGGGCCCGGGCCGTGCGGCCGACCTATATCGAGCCCTCGGCGCTGCGCTCGGAAGCCGGCGGCGAGACCCCGGTCCACGGGCCGACGAGCCTCCTCGACGCGGTCCTGGAAAACGGCCGCAAAGGCCTCACGATCCAGCGCTATAAGGGCCTCGGCGAGATGAACCCCGACCAGCTCTGGGAGACGACGCTAGACTCGAATGCCCGCACCCTGTTGCAGGTGAAGGTCGAACACGCCGACGAAGCCGACGACATGTTCACCCGTCTCATGGGCGACGTTGTCGAACCCCGCCGCGAATTCATCCAAGAGAACGCGCTCGAAGCGGAGGTGGACGCTTAGGGCGAGCGGACCGGCGCCTCAAACTGGCCTGCGAGCCGTTTCATTGGCTTTACGTTCTCCTAAAAAACTGTAAAGTCTGCTCGTCAAGCGTGGGTTGGCGCCGTTCTGGGCTTTGGCTTCCGGGCTCAAATAGACACCGCTTGGCTCAGCCATGATGCTTGGCTGGGAGGAGAGGCTTTTGCTCGAGATCATTCGCGTGACGACGAAGCGCCAAATGAAGGCGTTCATCACTCTACCCTATGATATATATCGTGGCAGCCCGACCTGGACACCGCCGCTTCGGATGATGGAGGCGGACCGATTCAATCCGAAAAAGAATCCAGGTCTGGATCGGTTGGAGGTCGCCTATTGGCTCGCCTATGCGCGCGGCAGGCCCGTGGGCCGGTGCGCGAGCTTCGTCAATCGAGCCCATCTCGACACGCAACGCGACCAAACCGGGCATTTCGGTTTTCTAGATACGTGCCTGGGCCATCCCGCGGCGATCGAGGCGCTGCTCAACACCGCCGGGGCCTGGCTGAAGGACCGAGACATGACCCACATGGCCGGGCCTTACAATTTCTCCGTCAACGAAGAATGCGGCATGCTGATCGACGGCTTTGACACCAAGCAGATGATGCTGATGCCCCATGGCCGACCCGACTATCCGCTGGCGATGGACGCGCTTGGCTTCGAAAAGGCGATGGACACCTACGCCTATATTAGCGAGCTGCATGACGGCTATCCGCGCCCGCCCATTATGCCGAAGATGCAGAAAATGGTCGAGGAAAGCGCGTCGATCCAGCTGCGGCCGATGCGGAGGGATCGATTTGACGACGAAGTCGCGCTGGCTATGGACATCTTCAATGACGCTTGGTCGGACAATTGGGGCTTCGTTCCATACTCAGACGCCCAGGTGCAGCACATGGCGAGCGAGCTCAAACTTCTCATTGACCCGGACGGGTTCTGGTTCGGTGAAGTTGACGGCGTCGCCAAGGGGTTCGTGATTCTTGCACCTAATCTCAATGAAGCGTTGGAAGGGCTGGACGGCCGCTTGTTTCCGCTTGGCTGGGCGAAGTTGCTCTATCGGCTAAAGATCAAGCGGCTGAGGTCGGGGCGAATCCCGCTCATGGGCATTCGCAAAGACATGCAGAAAAAACGGACGGGCGTTGCGCTGATGCTGAGCCTCTTCGAGGCGGCCTACGCCGCGCTTCGTCCTAAAACGATGCAGCGCGCCGAGCTATCGTGGATCCTTGAGACCAACAAAGATGTCCAGAACATGATCGCGATGTGCGGCGCACAGATCTGGAAGACTTACCGCATCTATAAGACAGCGCTTTAGAGCCCCGAGGCCGCGCGGGGCCAGCGCTCGAGCACCGCGCGCCCCGCCGATTTCGGTAGAATGTAAATCCATTTCAGCCCGATCTTGGCGAGGCCGAGATAGAGGAGCGTCGAGCCCGCCACGGCGACGACTGTCGCGGCGAGCGGCATCAACGCGCCAAAGCGCGCCGAGCCGTGGATCGAGGCCGGCAAAAGCGTCGCGAACGGGACCAGGAAAAAGCCATGGCCCAGGAAGACGCCCAAGGACCGTTGGCCGAACCAAGCGAGGGCCGCGCCGATCCGCGGCGGCCGGGAGACGAGGACGGCGGCGCTGAGCCCGATGGCCGCCCCGCCGACGGCGCGGAGCGTCTGGGTCCGCCAGTAAAGCGTATCCGACTGGAGCGCGAGCAGGTTCAGGGCGGCGAAACCGGCAAGGGCGGCGACCAGCAGGGCAGCCATCGTCCGGGGCGAGGCGGCGGCGGCGATGATCCTGCGGGCCCCGTAGAGGCCGGCGAAGAAGAAGACGCTATAGTCGAAAATGTTGTGCACGATCCAATCGGGAAAGACCGGAAAACGCCGCGGCCATAGCCCGAAATCATTGTGCAGCGTCATCCAAAGCGCGCCGCCCAGCACAAGCGCCGGCGGAAGCGCGCGGACGAGAAGCGCCACGGCGCACATCACCCCGAGCGCGAAGACGAACCACAGGCCGTGGCTGGGCGCCGCCAGCGCGGCGGGAAGGTAGCCGAACAGCCCCCCCGCGCTCCAAGGCGCGGCGAAGGCGAGCCCCTCGAAGGCGAAGCCGTGGATCACGGTCCAGGCGAGGTAGATCCAGGCGATGGGCAGGAGCTTGAAAGCCGCATAGTCGCGCCCGGGCGCGCGGTGGATGAACGACGCCGCAACGCCCGAGGCGAGGAAGAAAAGCGGCATCCGCGCCTGCTTTAGAAGGTAGTTGATCCGCTCGTAGATCGGGTGGACCAAATCGGCGTCCTCGAGCCACAGAAGACTGTGGTGAAAGACGACGAGCAGGATCGCCCCGCCCTTCGCCGCGTCCAACCAATCGAGCCGTTGTGTCGACATGCCTGCTCGCTTTTCGCGCGCCGGCCGCCAGGCTCGCCGCTGTTCTCCCGCGGGCGGGGTGCAAGAGCGGCGCCGGCTGCGGCGCAAATTGCGCCGGCCGGGCCGGGCTGGTAGCTTGCCGAGGGAAGAACCGCTTGCGGTGGGGAACGCGGTCTGGATGACACGCATCGCTCTTTATTGCGCGGAACGGTCGCGACCCGACGCGGAGGCGATCTCGGATCGGATCGAGGCCCTGGCGCCGGACATGTCGGTGGCGGTGGAGACGTTTGAGGCCTGCGCCGGCCGGAACGCGATCGAAACCGGCGCCGCGCGCATCGCGCTACTGGTCGACCGGGCGGCTGCGGCGGACCCCACCTTTGTCGATATCGCCGACGCAGCCGCATCCCACCGCCCTTTGTTTATAGCGATCGATGAGCCATTCGCCCCGCTCGGCCATGGCGGCGACGTCTTGGATCTCCGCGTCTGGCGCGGCGCGCCGCGGCTGACCGACCAGCGGTTGCGGGCCGTGGCCGATTGGGCGCGGCGGGGGCCGGGGGCGCTCGAACGGTTCGCGCGCCGGCGCTTCGTCCTCGGCTATGAGGCCTCGCGCGCCGAGCGGACTCAGATGCGCGCCGCTCTGGCGGAGGCGGGCCCGACCCTGGCCGCGGGCCCGGCGCTGCTGGCGCCGCTCGTCCTGGTCGTCTCGACGGCGTTCCTATTCGGGCTCTCGGCGGAGGGAGCGCCGAGGCTCGCCTGGCCCTACGCGGTGATGTCGGCCCTCAGCGAGGCGGCTCTGCCCGTCGCCCTCGTTCTGCTCGGCCTTTTGGTCATGGAACGTCTCCATTTCGCCTCGCAGCGAACGGCGGCGTTCAGCCGGTTCGAGCCGCGGCGGGCGTTTCGCGGGTTTCTGGTCCGCATTGGCGTTGCGGGAGCGGCGACAGCTGCGTTTGTCGGCGGCTTTGCGGTGATCGACTACACTCTCTACCCCGATGATCCGGGCCGTGCGGCGCTGCGGCACTGGACCGCTTATATCGTCGAAGTGGTGCTCGCCTTTCTCGGCTTCGTCGTCGTCATAAGTTTAGGCGTCGTCATAAGCCGAGCGCCCGGCATGGTTTTGGCGTGGGCCATGCGGGATCGCATGGCGTTCGCCCGCCTCGCGGACATCCCCCGGTGATGGGCGGGGTGTTTCTCTCCTACGCCCACAAGGACCGCCCGGTCGCCGCGGCGCTGGCCAAGGAGATCTCAGCCCAAGGGGTCGAGGTATGGTGGGACGACCATTTGAGCCATGGCGAGGCCTTCCGCAGCGAAATCGGCGAAAGCCTCGCGGCGGCGGACCTCGTGCTGGTGCTCTGGACGGAGGCGGCGGGCCAATCGGCCTGGGTCGCCGCCGAAGCGCTTGAGGCGCGCAACACCGGCCGGCTCCTCTCCATCAGCGTCGACGGCGCGTTTCCCCCGATCGGCTTCCGCCAGTTTCAGTTTCTCGCTCTCGACACGAACAATCCCGAGGCGTTTCGCGATCTGGGATCGGTGGCCGCGAAAACCGTCCGGGCGAGGGCCGAGGGCGGGGCCCCGCAGCGCCAACACCGCGGCTTCATCGCGATCGATTTTTCCGGGCGATACGGGCTGCCGCTTTGGAAGCTCGTCGCTGGGTCTTTCGCAACGGCGGTCGGCTTTTGGGCGGTATCGCTCTTGAGCCCGGTCTATCAAGAGGTCGCGGTCTCCCCGACCCTGCATGCGTTTCAAGCCGCCGCCTCGTTCGCGGGGCTGCTTGTCGGCCGCGCCGTGCTGCCGGACCCGCAGGGCGTGCATCGGTCTCGGCCGCAGCCGTTTTTCAGCCGCACGGCCATCGCGGCCTGGCTCGCGACTTATCTTGTCTTCATCGCTTTAAGTTTCCTTGGGGGGATCCTGATGAACGCGGTCTCCGTCGCCGGCCTTCCAGAGAGCGTGTTGAGGAGCGGGCTTTGCATCCTGCCCGATGCGTGTTCAACGTTCGTCCTCCCCGCTATGTTATTGCGTATCGCCCATGCCCTTGGCTGGTTCGCGCCGCAGTCGCGCGTGATCCGGATCAACGCCTCCACAGGTCCGCGGACATGAGCGAGGGATTGACCGCCCAAGGGGACTCGCGCGAGCGCTTAACTATGTCCAAGCCCGTCACCCTCGCCGTTCGCCCGCTTCCGCATTTCGACGGCCTCGATCTGCCGGCTTATGAGACGGCCGGATCGGCGGGTATGGACGTGCGGGCCGCCGTGCCCGCGGACGAGCCGCTGATCCTCGCGCCGGGCGCGCGGGCGCTGGTTCCCACGGGGCTTTCGCTCGCCATACCGGCGGGCTACGAGATCCAAGTCCGCCCCCGCTCGGGCCTTGCTGCGTAACACGGGATCACCTGCCTCAATACCGCCGGCACGATCGACAGCGACTATCTCGGCTAGGTGAATGTGAGCTTGATCAATCT
>CAYYNG010000141.1:0-5623 GCA_964472435.1 uncultured Hyphomonadaceae bacterium
TGTGTCGATTACAGCGACGTCCGATGGCTTGAGACCCGAAACCGCAAGAGCGACCAGATACTGGATAGACTGTGCTTGGTTATCGCCGAGGCCGGTCGTCGTCGACAACGACACCGAGGCTGTTTCAGGTGGCCTGTTTCTGGAAAAGCCGGATCGTAGACTGGCGCCGATATGCACACGCGCGGACGCAACCCCGGGGATTGAGAGGATCGTTCGGGTGAGCTCTCCTTCTTTCGCGCGCCAGTATGCAGCATTGTACATCTCAGACGTCACGGAGAACCCATTGACGTCGTCGAGTAACTCGTAGCCCTGAATGGATTGCCGCGGCAGTCCGTCTTTCGCCAGCGAGAGCCGAACGCGATCCCGGTCACGAGCGGGAATAAGTATCGCATCACCCCTTAGGTCGTACTCGACACCGCGCTGTTCGAGTTCAGCGACAACCTCGCCAGCGTGGGCGGTGTCGAGCCCAGAATAAAGGAGGGTCATCCTGGGCTCTGAGAATCCCCTCGCCAATAAAGCGATCGCGAGCAGAGCACCCGCAACAGCTACAGCAGTGGCCGCTTTTCGCGGCGTGGAGAGCGAATTAATGGTGTCGAGCAGTGACATTCACAAACGCCCTTTCGGGGCCCCACATGAGCGCAATGGTTACGATTTGGACCCGAATCGTTAACGATTGTTTTACTGAAGATTGAGATTTTCGGCATTGCTACTTTTGGTTACACGGGGTGCGAAATGGCCGCCGAACTTGCAGAGGCCGGGAGCGAATCGCCGCGTAAATCGGCTTACGGACTGGTTTCGGCCCTTATCGTGGGGGTGAGTGTTGCGGCGAGTTCGTTCGCCACGAACTATCTGCTGAGCTCAGGCGGCGCGCACGAAGCGATCGATGAGGCGGCGGAGCACAAGGGGGGGTCCGATCAGCCGCTCGCCGACCCCGACCATGTATACACCGAGCTCGACGAGATCATTATCACCATCGGAGGCGAACCTGCCGACCGATATCTCAAACTCAGATTGGCCGTGATCACCGCCGAAGGAGATGAACGCGATGTCAAAGACGCTGAACCATTATTGATGGATGCGTTCACCTCCTATTTGCGCGCCATCGAACCAGAACGTTTCGAAGATCATGCGTTCTTTCCGCAAATGCGCGAGCAACTCGCCCAACGCGCGGAACTTGTTCTAGGCGGCTCCGTCGCTGAGGGCGTCCTCATCACCGAGTTTCTTCTGAGATAGCCGAATGATGATACAACTCACCGATATCGCAGTACTGCTGGTTTCACTTGCAACCTGCGCATACTGTGTGCTGCTCAGCCGGCGCTTGAGAGCTCTAAGAAGCACAAAAGACGGCCTTGGCGCGGCGATTCTAGCCCTCTCCAAGTCGATCGCCACCATGTCCGACAGCACGCAGACGACACGGTCCCAAATTGAGAAAATGAGCAGCGAACTCGAGCGGTTGATCGGAGAGGGTGAAAGGCTCTGTGAGAGAGTGGACAGCCTAACGCTAACGCTGGATGCGAAAGCTGCGAAGGCGGCGAAAACGACCAGTGCGCTTGAAGCAGAAACAGCCGCTTCGCTAAAACGCGCCCAAAATCAGTTAGACACTCATGTCAAAAATATGACTGCCCAGATGTATCAGCAGATTACGACAACCCAAGTCAAACTAAGTGATACTTTAAACGAGCTTCTCGATCGGTCGCGGGAACGCGTGATAGAATTGAGCGATTTGATACGGCAAGTAAGAGCGCTTTCAGCAGCCACAGAAGGCGTCAATTCACGGAGCCGCTCACTTAAGTCGAACGACCCGAAATCTCGCCCGCTAAATCCGCTAAAGAGTGCGGGATGACGACGAAAACCGCAACCTCAACGAACGTGCTGGTGACCCTCGGGGCGCTTTTGACGCTTGGCGGCGTCATGCGGTTGATGCCGAACGCAATTGCTACGGCGAACGAAACATCGACAGCGGGGGGCGATCGGTCCGAGCCTGGCGCGCTCGCCGTCGCAACGGGCCCGCGGGGGTCGACCGCTCAAATCTGCTTTACGGGCGAGACGGCCGCTCTTCTAGAAGCCGACCAGCTACGGTTGGGCGAACGCGCCGCGGCCCTGAGGGATCGAGAGCTGGCAGCCGAGGCGACGCGCAAAGAACTTGATCAACTTGCAGCGGACCTCAGCGCCGTTCAGCAGACTTTGGAGCGGCGATGGACCGACATCCAGAAGCTCGCCGACGAAGACGTTCAACACCTGGCCAATATGTACAGTGCGATGAAGCCCAGCGAAGCGGCGTCCATATTCAATCAGATGGATCCGGACTTCGCCGCCGGGTTTCTGCGTCTTATACCGAGTGAGCAAGCCGGATTGATCTTGTCAAATATAGAAGCAAGTAAAGCATATATAATAAGCGTAAATTTGGCGAATTCAAACTCGGATGTTAGCCAAGTAAATTAATATTGAAACACCCCCAATGGATAGTCCGACTCGATCGTCAGTGAATGTTTAGTTTTGAGTCTATTGGCACGGACGGTGGGCCGGGACAGGTCGTTTGGATTTGCGATTTCCGTGTTATAAGTCCCGGAATTGTCGGCCTTATTTGCAGGCAGCCGAGATTTAGCTGAGATCGCAAGACTACGTGGCGGAGAGACAGGGATTCGAACCCTGGGTACGCTCGCGCGCACATCGGCTTTCGAGACCGCCCCGCTCTACCACTCCGGCACCTCTCCATCGAGCCGGGGAGATAACGGCCGGGGCCCCCGCCCGCAAGCCCTGCTTTGCGGGTTTGACAGCCAACGCCATTCGTGGCTTATGCCGCGTTCGCGTTCGGGCGGCCCCCATGGCGGCCAAACGCCACCCATGGAATATAGGCTGGAAGGAACGCGCTGATGTTCGCGGTCATCAAAACGGGCGGGAAGCAATATCGGGTCGCCCAGGACGACGAAATCATCGTTGAGAAACTCGCAGGCGATGCCGGCGAGCAGATCGTGTTCGAAGACGTTCTTATGCTGGGCGAGGGCGGCAAGGTCACCCTCGGCGAGCCGCTCGTGGCCGGCGCGAGCGTCGTCGGCGAAATCGCCGAACAGCGCAAAGGCGAGAAGGTGCTGATTTATAAGAAGCGCCAGCGCTCGACCTATCGCCGGAAAAAGGGCCATCGCCAGCTCGAGACCGTGGTCAAGATCACCTCGATCCTCGAAGCGGGTCAGAAGCCGGCGGCGGCCAAGAAGAAAGCCGCCCCGAGGAAGACCCAAGAGGCCGCTCCGGCTGTGGAGGCGAAAGCGAAACCGGCGAAAGCCGAAGCGAAGCTGGAAGGCGGATCCAAGACCGAGGCGAAAGCCGCAGATGCAGGCGCCGACGATCTCAAGAAACTCAAGGGCGTCGGCAAAGTGCTGGAAGGCAAGCTTCACGAAGTGGGATTGACATCCTTCGCGCAGATCGCCGCGCTTAAGGAAGATGAAATCGCAGCGTTGGAAGAAAAGCTTGGTATCGCCGGACGGTTCGAGCGGGACGACTGGATCGCCCAAGCCGCGGACCTGGCGAACGAAGGTTAGATCGGGCATGTAGCGCCCGAAACGTTTAAAGGAGCGGCCCGATGGCCCACAAAAAATCAGGTGGTTCGTCCCGTAACGGCCGCGATTCCAACCCGAAGTATCTCGGCGTCAAGAAATTCGGCGGCGAGCACGTCGTCCCGGGCAATATCATCGTCCGTCAACGCGGCACGAAAGTGTATCCGGGTCAAAACGTCGGCATGGGTAAAGACCATACGCTGTACGCGCTGGTCGAAGGCAAGATCGAGTTCTCTAAGAAGCGGAACAATCGGTCCTACGTATCGGTCGCCCCGCTTACCGCTGCAGCGGAATAGCGGTCTGACACAGCGGGCCGCGCGAGACGCGAGGGCCCGATCAGACAATTCTGGGGAGGCGGGCCATCGCCTCCCTGACGCGTCCCTCCCCAGACGTCTGAGGAGGACGACATGTTGTTGGACATCAGCACCGAGCGATTGCAATTGCGGCCGCCGCAGCCGCAGGACGCGCCGCAGATCGCAGCCTATATGGCGGACCCGGACCTGCCGCTTAACCTTGGCCGAGCCCCGTATCCCTATCGGCGCGAGCACGCCGAGGCCTGGATCCCCCTCGCGCTCGCCGCCCATAAAGACGAAACCGAGTACCCGTTCATGATCGTCCACCCTAAGGATGGCGTGGTGGGCTGCTGCGGCCTCACGCAGATGGGCGAGGGCGTGATGGAGCTCGGCTATTGGGCGGGCAAACCCCACTGGGGCCGGGGCTATGCGACCGAAGCGTCTCACGCGCTGATCGCCTGGGGACGAATGGCGAAGGACGCGAGCGGTTTCGTCTCCGGCCACATCTTCGACAACCCGGCGTCCGGCCGGGTTTTGGTCAAGCTGGGCTTCCAGCCCGTCGGCGAAACCAGCATGTATGTGGTCGGGCGCGATTGCGAGGTCCGTGCGATCCGATATGCTTTGGATGCCCCGTCGGAAGCAGCCCTCGCCGCGCGCAACCACGAGCCCAAAGGCGATGCGCCATGAAATTTCTGGATCAGTGCAAGATCTTCGTCGCCTCCGGCTGGGGCGGGGACGGGTGCGTGTCTTTCCGGCGGGAGGCCTATGTTGAATACGGCGGACCCGACGGCGGCGACGGCGGCCGGGGCGGCGATGTTTGGGCGGAGGCCGTGCCGAGCCTCAACACGCTGATCGACTATCGCTACCAACATCACTTCAAAGCCCAACGCGGAACCCACGTAATGTGCAAGCATCGCACGTGCAAATCCGGCGAAGATATGGTGCTGAAGCTGCCTGTCGGCACGCAGATCTTTGAAGAAGACCGCGAAACCCTCGTCGCCGACCTCACCAAGCCTGGGCAACGCGTGCTGTTGGCCGAAGGCGGCAACGGCGGCTGGGGCAATATCCGGTTCAAATCCTCGCCCAACCAAGCCCCGCGCCGAGCGAACAAAGGCGACCCCGGCGAGGAGCGCTGGCTGTGGCTCCGGCTGAAGCTCATCGCCGATGCGGGTCTTGTCGGCCTGCCGAACGCCGGGAAGTCGACCTTTCTCTCGGTCGTCTCGGCGGCGAAACCGAAGATCGCGGACTATCCCTTCACAACGCTCTCACCCGGCCTTGGCGTCGTCGACCTTGGCGCCGGCGCGCGCTTCGTGCTCGCCGACATTCCAGGCCTGATCGAAGGCGCGGCCGACGGCGCCGGGCTCGGCACCCGCTTCTTGGGCCATGTCGAGCGGTGCCGCGTCCTCCTGCACCTGATCGACGGGACCCAGGACGATGTCGCCGCCGCCTATCGAACGATCCGGACCGAGCTGCGCGACTATGGCGCGGGCCTTGCGAAAAAACCCGAGATCGTGGGCCTCAATAAGATCGACGCGCTGAGCGACGAAGAGATCGGGACAAAGTCCGAAGCCCTGCGCGAAGCGAGCGGCCAGGCGCCGATCCGGCTCTCCGGCGTTTCCGGCGCGGGCGTCAAACGAGCTCTGGGCGCGATCGCACGACATCTCGAACTCGAGGCGGAAGACGCCGCCGAAGAGGACGAGGCCTGGCGGCCATGACGACGCCCCTAAGCGCCGCCAAGCGCATTGTCGTGAAGACCGGCTCGGCCCTTGTCGCGGACGC
>CAYYNG010000142.1:0-5613 GCA_964472435.1 uncultured Hyphomonadaceae bacterium
CTGGGCCTGGTCGAATTCCGCGCCTTCGAGATGCCGCCGCACTGGCGGATGAACGTCGCCCAGCAATTGGTGCTGCGCGCCTTGATCGCCTGGTTCTGGCGAACCCCTTACACCGCGCCCCTCAAACCCTGGGGCATGGCGCTGCATGATCGGTTCATGCTGCCAGATGTCCTCTGGGCGGACCTCGGCGCGGCGCTGAACGAGGTCTCACGCGGCATCGGGGTGCCGATCGAGCGGGAATGGTTTCGCGCCCAGTATGATTTTCGCTTCCCCTTCGCAGGGCGGATCGAACATGGCGGGCTTGAGCTTGAGCTGCGGACCGCGCTCGAACCCTGGCACGTCCTCGGCGAAGAGGGCGCGGCGTCGGGCACGACGCGGTTTGTCGACAGCTCGCTTGAACGTCTTCAGGTCAAGCTCACCGGCGACTGGAGCGGGTCCGGCCTCGCGGTCGCCTGTAACGGCCGCCCGCTGCCGCTTCGGGAGGCCGGCGAACCCGGCGAACGCATTTGCGGCGTGCGCTTCCGCTCCTGGCAGCCCGCCTCATGCCTCCACCCCACGATCCCCCCGCACAACCCCCTGATTTTCGACCTCTACGACCCCTCCGCCGGGCACGCCGTCGCGGGCTGCACCTACCACTCCACCCATCCCGGCGGACGGAACTTCGAGACCCGGCCCGTAAACGCGCTCGAGGCCGAGGGGCGGCGGCTCGCCCGGTTCGAGCCGTTCGGCCATACGCCCGGCCCGATCCATATCGCGCCCCGCTCGGCCGACCCCCGCACGCCTTACACACTGGACCTGCGGCGCTGACCATGGGCATCCGACACGACCGGAAAGGGCCGCTGACGGATCTCCGCGTCATCGAACTTGGCCAGCTCATCGCCGGTCCCTTCTGCGGCCAGTTGTTCGCCGATATGGGCGCGGACGTAATCAAGGTCGAACCGCCCGGAACGGGCGATCCGCTGCGCGATTGGGGCCGCGGCGACGATCCGGTTTGGTGGACGGTGGCGGCGCGAAACAAGCGGTGCGTCACGGCGAACCTACGTGTGGAGGCGGGCCAGGCGCTCGTCTGCGATCTGGTCGAGAAATCCGATGTCCTTATCGAAAACTTTCGACCGGGAACGCTTGAGCGGTGGAACCTTGGCTGGGATCAACTGGCGGCCGTCAATCCGGGGCTGATCATGGTCCGGGTCTCCGGTTTCGGACAGACGGGACCTTACGCGCCGCGAGCGGGATACGCCTCGGTCGGCGAAGCCATGGGCGGCATGCGTCATCTCTGCGGCGAGCCGGACCGGCCCGCGAGCCGCGCCGGCCTCTCCCTCGGCGACACGCTGGCCGCCACCTACGCGTTCGCCGGCGCGATGGCGGCCCTGCACCACAAATCAAAGACCGGCGAGGGGCAGATCGTCGACAGCGCAATTTACGAAGCGGTCTTGACGGTCATGGAGGCGACGATCCCGGAATACACCGTGAGCGGCCATGTGCGGGGGCGCTCGGGATCGAGACTGCCCAAAGTCGCCCCCTCGAACGTTTATCACTGCAAAGATGGCGACATCATCATCGCCGCCAACCAAGACACGGTGTTTCGACGGCTTTGCGACGCGATGGGCCGTCCCGCGCTCGCCGACGATCCACGCTATTCCACCCACCTGGCGCGGGGCGAGCGCCAAGACGAACTCGATCGCTTGATCGACGCCTGGGCGAATACGAAGACGATCGCGGAGGTCGACGCGCTGATGCAGGCGCATGCGGTGCCGGCGGGCGGCATCTACCGCGCGCCCGATATGCTCGACGACCCTCACTTCAAAGCGCGAGACGCGATTGTCAGCGTCGATCACCCCGAATGGGGGGACCGGCTGAAAATGCAGAACATCTTCCCGAAACTATCGAAAACCCAGGGAGAAATCCGCTGGCCGGGCCCCGATCTCGGTGCGCATAATCGGGAGGTGTTCGGGCAGCTCTTGGGGCGCACCGAGAACGAATTGGAGGCTCTCCGCACCGACGGCGTTATCTAGCGCGCGCGAAAACGGCGTTCGCATCGCATGGGATGCGCCTGTTGGGAACCCGCAAGAGGTCTTGGAGCCCGACGCCGAACTCGCTAGGTCGATCACAGGATCGGTCCATGACAAGGAGGCTCCTTCATGGCGCTCAATGACGTCGTCGCACGGGTGACGGACCGCGTCCGGGAGCGAAGCCGGGAAGGCCGGGAGGCGTATCTCGCGCAAATGAGGCGGGCCAGGAGCGACGGCCCCCACAGGTCGCATGTCTCCTGCGGCAACCTCGCCCACGCCGCCGCCGCCAGCAGCCCGGCAGAGAAGCTGACCATTGCAAGGGGCGGCGGCCCGAACGTCGGCAGCGTCACCGCCTATAACGACATGTTGTCGGCGCACCAGCCCCTCGGCGCTTATCCCGACATCATCAAAGCCGCGCTCCTGCCGACCGGCGCGACCGCGCAGATCGCCGGCGGCGTGCCCGCGATGTGCGATGGCGTCACCCAGGGCCAGCCGGGCATGGATCTGTCGCTCTTCTCGCGCGACGTGATCGCGATGGCGACGGCGGTCGCACTGTCGCACAATGTCTTCGACGCGGCCCTGATGCTGGGCGTGTGCGATAAGATCGTGCCGGGACTGTTCATCGGGGCGGCCCGCTTCGGGCACATACCCGTCATGTTTCTGCCGGCGGGGCCGATGCCTTCGGGGCTGCCGAACCGTGAGAAGGCGCGCGTTCGACAAGATTACGCCGAGGGCAAGATCGGCCGCGAGGAATTGCTGCGCGCTGAAAGCGAAAGCTACCATTCGCCGGGAACCTGCACGTTCTACGGCACGGCCAACTCCAACCAAATGCTGATGGAGGTCATGGGCCTGCACCTTCCGGGCTCGGCGTTTGTGAACCCCGGCACGCCGCTGCGCGAGGCGATTGTCCGCGAAACGGCCCTGCGCGTTTCCGCCGCAACAGCCTTGGGCGATGACTACCGCCCCTTGTGCGAGATCGTCGATGCGCGAAGCATCGTCAACGCCATTGTCGGTCTGCATGCGACGGGCGGCTCGACGAACCATACGATCCACCTGATCGCGATGGCGCGGGCGGTCGGCGTTGTAATCGATTGGACGGATTTCGACGACCTATCGGGCGCGACGCCTCTGCTGGCGCGGATCTACCCGAACGGTTCGGCCGATGTGAACCATTTCCACGCCGCCGGCGGCCTTGGCTTCGTCATCCGGGAGCTGATGGATGCGGGGTGCCTGCATGCCGACGTCATGACGGCCATGGGCCCGGGATTGGAGCGCTACACGACCGATCCCTATCTTAAGGACGGCGCGCTCGCCTGGAGGGCGCCGGCCGAGGCCAGCGGCGACCAGGATGTCTTAAGACCTGCGAGCGACCCCTTCTCCGAAACCGGCGGCCTGGTTGCGCTGAACGGCAATCTTGGACGGGCCGTGATCAAAGTCTCCGCCGTTCCGGAGGATCGCCGAGTTATTGAGGCGCCGGCGATCGTTTTCCGCTCCCAAACCGAGCTCATGGACCGGTTCGGGGCGGGCGAGTTGAATAGGGATTTTGTCGCCGTCGTCCCGTTTCACGGGCCCAAAGCGAACGGAATGCCGGAGCTGCACAAGCTGACGCCGCCGCTCGGCGTCCTGCAGGATCGAGGGTTCAAAGTCGCGCTCGTTACAGACGGCCGCATGTCCGGCGCAAGCGGCAAGGCGCCGGCCGCCATACATGTCACGCCCGAGGCGCTCGAAGGCGGCCCCTTGGGCAAGATCCGGGACGGCGACATCATCACCATAGATGCGCGCAACGGCGTCCTCGAAGCCCAGGTCGATCCTGCGGAATTCGCGGCGCGCTCCCCAAGCCCGCCGGACCTGGAGAGCGACCGCTGGGGCGTCGGGCGAGAATTGTTCGCCGGCATGCGTTCGCTGGTCACAGGAGCCGAAGAGGGGGCGACGACGCTGGCCCTGAGGGAGCGTCAAGCGGCTGCGGATGGCTGAGACAATGCTCGTCGCCGATA
Source organism: uncultured Hyphomonadaceae bacterium (assembly GCA_964472435.1). GTDB lineage: Bacteria > Pseudomonadota > Alphaproteobacteria > Caulobacterales > Hyphomonadaceae > CAYYNG01. Next base: position 4,004 of record CAYYNG010000142.1, read on the forward strand.
TCGGAGGGACGAACGCCCGCTTCGCGATCGCCGACCGTGGCGCGGACGAGACATTCAAGCTGAGCGAGGTCCGCCGGCTGGACGCCGCCGCGTTCGAAACGATCTGCGACGCCGCCGCGGCCTATCTCGAGATGATCGGCGAACGGCCGCGGCGGGCGTGCTTCGCAGCGGCGGGGCCCGTTGAAGACGACGGCGTCGATGTCACGAATTCCCACTGGCGACTGGACAAAGCCGAGATCAGCGCCGCCTTGGCGCTGGACGACCTGAAGATCGTGAACGACTTCTCCGCCCTCGCCGCCGGCGTGGACCAGCTTGCGGCGAGCGACTTCATCGAGGTCAAGACCGGCGAGGCTGTTCCGTCCGCGCCGATCCTCGTGATCGGACCGGGAACGGGCCTCGGCCAGGCGCTGGTCGTCCCGACCCGGCAGGGCCGCCAGATCATCGCGACCGAGGGCGGCCACATCTCTTTCGCGCCGCGCACGGACCAGGATGTCGCCGTGATGCAATTCCTTGCGCAGGACATTCCCTATGTGTCCAACGAGCAGCTTCTATCCGGCCCGGGGCTCGGGCGGATGCATCGCGCGCTCAGCGTCCTCGCCGGTCGACCGCTGCCGAAGGCCCGCGCCGCCGCGGAGATCACAGGCTCCGCCGCCGACGGCTCCGATCCGATCGCTATGGAAGCCGTCGCCATGTTTTGCGGCCTCTTGGGCCGCGTGGTCGGCGACGCGGTGCTGTCCACCGGCGCGCGCGGCGGCGTGGTTCTCGGGGGCGGAATTCTTCCGAAGATCATCGAGGTCTTTCTGAAAAGCGACTTCGTCGAACGCTTCGGCGACAAAGGTCCGATGCGGGCTTACATGGCGAAGATCCCCGTCCGGATGATCTCTTCCGACGAGGCGGCGCTGCTTGGCGCGGCGGCGCTGTCCTCGCCCTTCAGCGAGTATGGGTGAGGCGACGAGATGGGCATTGACGAGATCCTCTCGGACGCGACGGTCATACCAGTCCTCGAAGTACAGAACGTGGTCTCCGCGGCGCCGCTCGCCCGTGCGCTGGCGGCCGGCGGGCTTCGCGTCGTTGAATTGACGCTCAGAACCGACTGCGCGCTCGACGCCCTTCGCGCGATGCAAGACGCGGCTCCCGGCCTAATCGTCGGCATGGGGACCGTGCGCACGGAGAGGGACGCCATTGAGGCGGCGGCCGCGGGCGCCGCTTTTCTCGTGAGCCCGGGCGCCACGCCGCCCCTGCTGACGGCGCTTGGAGCAACCGGCGTCCCGGCGCTTCCCGGGGTCGCAACGGCCAGCGAAGTCATGACCGCTTTCGACGCGGGGTTTCGCACAATGAAGTTCTTCCCGGCCGAAGCGGCGGGCGGGGTCCCCTATCTCAAATCCTTCGCCGGGCCCTTTCCAGATATCGCTTTCAGCCCAACCGGCGGCGGCGGCCTCGACCGCGCCGCCGAATATCTCGCCTTGCCTAACGTCGCCTGCGTCGGCGGATCATGGATCGCTCCCAAAGCCGCAATCGCGGCGGGGGATTTCGAAGAGATCGAGAAAACCGCGCGCATCGCTGTTCAAACGCTTGGAGCGGTTTAGCGGGAAATCCCTCCAGCGTCGTCC
>CAYYNG010000143.1:0-5511 GCA_964472435.1 uncultured Hyphomonadaceae bacterium
GGAATGAGTCGAGGGTGATACGGGGCCGGATCTGCCGCATGGCGTAGGATAAGCCGACCTGAACCGCCGCGCCGGCCAACAACGCGGCGACCAGCGCCCAATGGGTTCGAAACAGAATGGCGATCGTCGCAGCAGCGACCAGCGACCCCACCTTTGAGGCGACCTCGATCACCGCTTCACGGCCGAACGCCAGCTGCCGCGCGAAATACTCGATTCGGGAGTTCCTGAGGCCGAGCAATAATAGATAGGCGGCCAGCGCCATCACCACCGGAGCGACGCGTTCGTCGGAAATGATCCAGGCCATGGGATACGCGGCCGCCGCAAGCGCCGCGGCCAAAAGCCCCCCCCGGAGCACCCCGATGGTCCATGCCGTATCGTAGTCGTCTTCCGAGACGTCTTGCAGGTGGATCAAGGCCTGGCTCACGGGCAGCTCAGCGATGGCCGACACCATGACGAGGAGGCTCATCGCAGCTGCGAAGACGCCGTAATCGGATGGGGCGATGAAGCGGGCGACGACAATCGTGCTCGCAAGGCCGAACACCTGGCCCGTGATCCGCGAGGCGGCGAGCCAGAGGGCGCCATTCGCCACGCGACGACCAAGCGGGGCGGGGGCGCCCACGGGGTCGGGCTGACCGACGTTCGCCGACATCCGCCCTAAACCATCGCCCGGGCCCAAAGACCCGCAAACCCGCCGGCGGCGCCGAGGCGTCCGTGCAGCGCTTCGTTTTTGACGCGCCAAGGCAGCCCGCGTGCGATATGCCGAACCATCGCCCGCCCCGTCGCCGATTGGCGCTTCAACGCCCTCAAACCGCCGACGACCGACGGGTCGCCGCGGAGTTCGTCGACGCCGTATTTCGAGAGCAACGTCCGACGCAGAACGGCGGCGTCTTCCACCTCGATCTGCGACCCGTCGCAGGCGGCGGCCCTAAAGTCCTCAAAAGCCTGCGGCCACATCTTCCGGCGCGCGGCGACGACGCCGCGCTGCATGCGGGCGCGGCGAAGGAGGACGGGATCGGCCGGCCCCGGATCGCGCTCGCTGGGCGGCAGGTAGATCTCCAACGGCAAGTCGGCGAGCAGTCGCTTGAAGATGACCTGGTCCCACTCGATCCACTTCCGGGCGCGATCGGCCTCCGCATATCGCCGACCCGCCGCCCCCCGCAGGCCGGGATGGTGGCGCTGATCGAACACGACGCGATCGGTTGAGACGGGCTTGGCCAGCAGAGCCAGCCGAACCAGCATGTCATAATCCTCCGAAGCCTCGAGCCGAGTGTCGAACGGGCCCGCCCGGCGGTAAAGGTCCGCCCTGACGATCAGGCCCGGCTGATGGACGAAGAATTCTTCAAGGGTGGAGATCAAGAACCGGTCCGGATCATCCTCGCCCCAGTATCCGGTTCCGAAAAAACGCTTCGCTTTGCTCTCCGCATAAACGACGAACCGGTCATGCCGCCCGTATGCGAAGCCCGCTTCGGGCTGGCGCTCTAAGAGGCCGGCGAGGGTCTCGTGGGCGTCGGGCCGGGGCAGATCGTCGTCGTCGACGATCCAAATCCGCTCGCCGGATGCGGCGGCCAGCCCGCGGTTCAAGGCGGCCGGTTTTCCCGCGTTGGCCTGGGAGATCAAAGCAATCCGCGATCCGAACGCCGCCGCGCGCTCGGCCGTGTCGTCGGTCGAACCGTCGTCGACGACGATCACCTCGTCGACCGCCCGCGTTTGCCCGAGAACCGCCGCCAAGGTCTCTCCGAGAAGATGGGCGCGATTGAAAGTAGGGATGATCACCGATGTGCGCGCCATGCCGCGGGTCTCCAACGCATCAATCCAGGCTTCTTAGGCAATGCAAGCGGGGCGCCCAAGGGGCGGCCCGGACGGCGCCGTCTTCGATCATGGCCCGTTTCGTGCTCCACTATCGACTTCCGCCCTGCCGCCTTCGAGAATCGGACGAGAGAAGATGGTCTCGCGAACCACAGTGATTATCGCCGCCTACAACGCCGAAGCGACCATCCGCCGAGCCCTGGACAGCGCATTGGCGCAAACGGCGCGACCGAATGTGATTTTGGTCGACGACGCCTCGACGGATCGAACCCTCGCCCTCGCGGAGACGGCCTCGAGCGACCGGCTGACGATCGTGCGGCAGTCGGCGAACCGAGGCCCGTCCGAAGCGCGCAACCGCGCCCTCGAACGTGTCCGAACCGAATGGGCGACGCCGCTTGACGCGGATGATGCGATGGAGCCTGGACGGATCGCCGCCCTTGAAGCGCTGGGGGCGCGAACCGGCGCCGACCTCATCGCCGACGATCTCTGGCGTGTTATCGAAGGCGGCGCCGCGTCGGATCGGAAGCGCCATTGGCGCGATGCTGACATAGGGGAAATCGAGCTCGATCTCGCAACGTTCGCTCTGCAGAATATCGGCGCGATCGCCGGCGCATGGCGGGAGCTCGCTTACGTTAAACCGCTCATGCGGATGGCGTTTCTTCAAGAACATGGCCTCCGCTATCAACCAGGAATGAGGCTTGGCGAAGACTACGATCTTTATGCCCGGTCGATCGCCGCCGGGGCGCGCTTTCTCGTCACAGATCCATTGGGCTATATCGCATTCGACCGGCCGGGATCGCTCAGCAAGTCCCACCGCGCGGTCGACCTTTGGCGCGTATACGCCGCGGACCGCGCGCTGTTGGACAGCCGGGGCCTTTCACGCGACACCCGCCGCGCGCTGCGGAAGCGCATGGCCGCGAGCCACAAGAAATGGGCCTGGGCGCGCCTGATCGAAGCCGTGCGAACCCGCCGCCCGCTAGAGGCCGCGGCCTGTTTCTTCGCCCCGCCGGCGACGGTGGGCGCCCTTGCGGCGAACGTGGCCGCGCATATCACCCATCGCACGCGATCGCACGTCGGCCTTGCGGATCGCGGCAAAAAATGAGCCGGCCCCTGCGTTCCGCTGGTTGAATCCTCCGTTCAGAGACGCCATGCTGATCGACACCTGAGCAGTTCTGCACATATATCGGCCATGGCCGCCATCGCAGGGCCTTCTTCACCAACGGACGTCAATGACCGCATTGATTGCAGCAGTCGCCAATTTGAAAGGCGGCGTCGGTAAAACGACGACGACAGTCATGCTGGCGGACGGGCTCGCCTATTTTTACGGCTGCAGCGTTTTGGTGATCGATTTGGACGCCCAGGCGAACTGCAGTCAGATGATGCTGACCGAACAGGGCGTCCACGCCGCCGCCGATCAGGACAAGGGCGTCGCGCCGCTTTTGAGGCAATTCGTCGATCGCCAGCCCCCCGTCGCAGGACCACTGATCCTGCCGAACGCGGTGTCGCTCCAAGAACTGAAGAAAGCCGAAGATAGAGACGCGCGTCTCGGTTGGATCGCCGCCTTGCCGTCGCATCCGAACTTACGCTTCGCGGAAATGACGCTGGAAGAGGACTGGTATGGCACAGTCGGCACGCCGACGAGCTTGGCCCAAGCGCTCGCCGAGCATTTCAACGCCGCCTTTGAGACGTTTCTGCCGCTCTACGACGTCATCCTGCTCGATTGTCCGCCGCATCTGTCGCCCTTCGCCCGGGTTGGGCTTCAATCCGCTGATGTCTTCGTCACGCCGACGCTCGCCGATCCCGTTTCGAGCTGGGGCACCAAGCAGTTCTGCGAATGGGTCGGCCAGCATATTGCGCCGGATTTGGCGCAGCGTCAGTTCATGGTGATGACGCGGTTCCGCAACACCAACCTTGCACGGCAGATCGAGTCCGAACTCCGCGACGTCTTTCTGAAGGACCGCAGCTGGGGGCCGTCCATACCGGAGTCCGTCCAGGTCCTCACCGCCATGGATCGTCCGGCGCCGGACAGCTACAACACGTTTCGCGGCAAGTATGGCGGCGTTAAAGGGGACGTGCGCCGGCTCGTCGAAAGCTTTGCGACGTTCGCGGCCAATCGGGGGGCAGAGCCTTGGAAGAAGATCCGCAGCTAGACGCGCTCGATTATCTCGACCGGTTCTTCGACGAGATCCGTCGCCACGCACGGCATGACGCGGAATTCGCCGCTCGACTGGTCAAAGCGCTCGGCGGCGAGGTGGTGTTCGAGGCCGACCGCGCCGTCGACATCGTCAATCCGCTCGAGCTCGCTGCGACATCTAGCCGGGAGAAGTTCGACGCCGTCTTTGAAACGATGACCCTCGCCCAGATCAAAGCCGTTATGAAGAAGCACAATCTCGGCACGACGGTCGACGCCAAGGGGCTTGCGAAACCGGCCTTGATCGAAATGCTCCACGCGCGAGCGGTGGCGAAGGCGCGCGAGCGCGGCGCCACGCATCGCGGAGCTTGAAGACGATGCCCCGCTACAAAATCGCGGCCTTCTATCGGTTTACGCCCCTGGAAGAGCTGGAGATAAAGCGCGCGCGGCTCTTGACGGCCCTTCAAGCCGCCGGCGTTCGAGGCTCGGTTTTGCTCGCCTTTGAGGGCCTGAACGGCGCGATAGCGGGGCTGTCCCGAGGGGTCGACGCGGGCCTGGACGCGCTGAGGGAGGTCCCCGGCTGCGGCGATCTCACCCCCAGGATATCCTGGTCGGACGCGCCCCCGTTTCCGCGTCTCAAGGTACGCCTGAAACGCGAGATCGTAAGATTGGGCGAGCCTGCGCCCGAACCCAGGGAGAGGGTGGGGACATATGTCGATCCGGCCGACTGGAACGCGGTGATGGACGACCCGGACGTGCTCACCATCGACACGCGAAACGCGTATGAAGTACGCCTCGGCTCCTTCGACGGCGCGGTCGACCCTGGAACCGAGGCCTTTGGCGACTTCCCGGCTTGGTTCCGGGCCGAACGCGCCGCAGGCCGCGTTCCGAAGAAAGTGGCCATGTTCTGCACCGGGGGGATCCGCTGTGAGAAGGCGACCGCGTTTCTGAAGGCCGAGGGCGTCGACGACGTCTACCACCTCAAAGGTGGCATTCTGAACTATCTTGAAACCGTGCCGGAAGCGGACAGCCGCTTTCGGGGCGAGTGCTACGTCTTCGACGAACGGGTTTCAGTGACCCATGGCCTTCTGCCCGGCCGCTATGCGCTCTGCCGCGCCTGCGGCGAACCCGTCGCTCCGGAAGACCGAAACCATGAGAGCTACCGCCCAGGGGTGTCCTGCCCCGCGTGCCGCGGCCGGTACGATGCCGATCGAAGGGCGCGGTTCGCCGAACGGCAGCGCCAGATCGAGCTGGCCAAAGCGCGCGGCGAACGGCATCTCGCCGCGCGAAAATAGTCGGCGGAGCTAATCCTTCGAAAACGCGCGCAGAACCCGGGCGCCATGGACGGCGCTGAACCCCTCCGGAATCGGTTGCCGCATAACGATCATCCGCTGCCAAAGCGGGCCGACCAGCATGTCCACGGCGTCGTCGATGTCCCAGTCGCGGCGGATGATCTGCTTCGCCGCGAGCTCCGCGAGCACCATGCGCAACGGCGTTCGGATTTCCCCATGTTGCCAGGCGCGCCAGCGCTCGCCAGCGTCCTCGTCGTCGGATGCGGCGATGACGGCGGCCCG
>CAYYNG010000144.1:0-5506 GCA_964472435.1 uncultured Hyphomonadaceae bacterium
AAACCTGCCAAGTCTTTAAAAAGAGCCGACGGGAGATTCCGGACTTGGAACAGCAGGGCCATTACCGCTGGCGCGCCGGCGTCGAGGTCGAGCGGCTCTTGCGCCATAATGACGAACCGTGTCGTGTTGTGCGCTGCGTCTTCGATATCCTCGGCCAGGATTTCCAAACCATAGACCGATGCGGCCAATCGCGGCGCGATCGCCGCGACGGCGGGGTCCCCCGCCTCGGCCACCTCACGGGCCGCGCCGGCGGTGTCCGCCGCTGTGATCGGTTCGATCCCATGTTGCCGCAGGAAGCGACGGCATTGGCCGAGGCCCATGATATGGGAGCGGGCCGCTCGCACGTCCTTGAGCGTTGCGCCGGCGAGCCCCATGAGTTGAAACCGGATCGGCAGAAAGTGCTCGCCGACGATGTGGAGGCTGGTCTCCGGCAGCAGGTGATGGATGTCGGCGACCCGGCCGGCGATCGTGTTTTCGACGGGGATCATCGCCAACGCCGCCTCCCCGCGCTCGACGGCGGCGAAGACATCTTCGAACGTCCGGCACGCCATCGGCTCCATGTCGGGATAAGACTCAAGGCAGGCGATGTGCGAATTCGCCCCTGGCTCCCCTTGATATGCGATACAATCTGTCATGAGCGCAGTCTCCCCCGACGCGGGGAAAATGGAAAGCGGCAAGGTAAGCCGCTTCGGGGGCCCTCAAATCTTGCGGCGGATCGCCGCGACCGTCGCGCGGCGACAGCCCGTCGGTCCACGCCATATTGTTTGGGTGTGCGACGCATGGCAGAAGACCCGCACGAAATCTGAACGAGGTGACGATCCATGAGCGACTTGACGCTGAATAAGTATTTGGGAGCGGGCCTTGGCGCCGTGCTCGGCGTTTTCGCTCTCGGAGAGGTTTCGAACGCGGTGTTCGGCCATGGCGGCGGCCATCATGGCGAAGAGGAGCCGGCGTCGATCAACGCCTGGGCGGAGCAGAATTTCGCCTATTATGTTGAAATCCCGGACGCTGGCGGCGGAGAAGAGGTTGAAGAGGAGGTGTTCGATCTCGGCCTCGCCCTCGCCAACGCCGACGTGAGCCGCGGCGAGCAATCGATGCAAGGCAAATGCGTCGCCTGCCATAACTGGAACGAAGGCGGCGCGAACGGCACGGGCCCGAACCTATACAACGTTGTCGGCCGGGATATCGGCGCGGTCTCCGACTTCAGGTATTCCTCGACCATGGGCAGCTATCCAGGTAATTGGACGTATGAGGAGCTGAACGGCTTTCTCCTGAATCCATCGCAATACATGCCCGGCACGGCCATGAGCTATGCCGGGATTCGGCGGGACGGCGAACGGGCCGCGGTCATCGCCTTTCTTGCGGCGCAGACGGAATCGCCTCCGCCCTTCCCCGCGCCCCTGGACCAAGCGGCGGACGCGGACGAGGCCGGCGCGGCGCCGGCTGAAGACGCCCTCGCCGAAGATGCGGTCGTCCAGCCCGCCTCGGCGCCGCTCGAGGATTTGGCCGGCGAAGCGCGCGAAGGGCTCGATGCTGCGCAAGATCGCCTCAGCGCGACCGTCGAGGACGCGGCCGAGGCCGCCACCGACCAAGCCGACGAGACCGCCGAGGCGGTGGGCGAGTTGGTTCCGCCAAGCGACGATTAGCGCCCTAAAGCAAGTTCGGAGCAAACGGGATCGTTTGCGAACGGAGACTTGCGCTCAAACAAGGACCTAAACGACGGTCTGGAGTGGAACGAAAGACCGACGCTTCAGGCCGCCAACCAGGCCGGCGTCGATCCGCGAGCCGCTGGCAAATCAATTCGGCGGGCGCCGATCGGTCGGCCGTAGAGCGCCGCGATCCGCTCCACCGCCGTGGCCAGCGGCTCGACGGCGCACGCCATGTGGTGGGCGTTCGCATGGATCAAGCGGTCCCCGTCCAGCAGAATGCCGACATGGCCCGACCAGAAAACAAGGTCGTTCCGCCGAAGCGCTCCAGGCGCCTCCCAATCGTCGACGGCCTCTCCCGCCCAGGCGAACTGCATGTCGCTGTCGCGCGGCAGCTGGACGCCGCATGCGCCGAACGCGGCCTGGGTCAGCCCCGTGCAGTCGAGCCCGAGGCTCTCGCATCCGCCCCAAAGATAGGGCGCGCCCACGTACCCTTCGGCGACGGCGGCGGGATCGAGCGCCCAATCCTGCAGCTGACACAAGTGATCGGCCACGATCCAACCCGCCCGTTCGCACCGCACGAACCGCCCCTCGGCCTCGCCGGCGACGACCAATCCCCCGCGGCTGATCAGGAAGCGGGGGGCCGACTTCAGGTCAGGTTCTGCGAAAACGTAAGTCCTTAGCGCTGCGACGCGCCGGTTCGGCGCGATGACGGGCGCGGACAGAGCATCCATATCCGCCCAGCCGACATAGGCGTCCCGATCCAACTGGACGAGCCCGAATCCATCGCGCTCTTCGAACAGTGTCAGCAGCTCGCCGTGCAACGCCTGGGACGTCATCTCGCTGTCGGGCTCGGGGCTCCTGCGGATGGCGGCGACGCCGGCGGAGACCTGGAAACGCCCGCGAGGCGTCCCCGGCCGCACGATCCGCGTGTCGTTCATTTCAACCAAAGGACTCTCCCGAACCGCGCACCATTTGAACCCCGATTGACCGACGGCAACAAGCCGCGCCCGCAATAAGGCGCGCTATGCGTCCGGGGCCGGAATCCACCGGAAGCGCGATTGATTTGGCGCGCCTCCCTGAAGGGGTCCTCAAGCGGGGTACCGTTTCTGCAACATCGCCCAAACCGCCCTGAGGCCGCACGCCGCCCCGCCTTGGGGCCGTCCATACTTGGCGTTGCGCCACGCCCAGACATCGAAATGCACCCAGCGCTCGGCGGTGACGAACGCCTTCATAAAGAGCGCGGCGGTGATCGATCCGGCCATCGGGCCGCCGCCGTTCACGAGATCGGCGACCGAGCTTTTCAGCTCGCTGAGATAGGGAGACCAAAGGGGCAGGCGCCAGACGGGATCGCCCACCGCCCCCGCGGCCGCGGCGATCTCCGCCGCCAGCGCGTCGTCGTCGGTGAAGAACGGAGCGAGATCCGGCCCCAAGGCGATCCGGGCGGCGCCTGTAAGGGTTGCGAAATCTAAGACAAGGTCCAGCTCGTCTTCGCAGGCGCGGGTCAGCGCATCGGCCAGGATCAGCCGTCCTTCGGCGTCGGTATTGTCGATTTCGACCGACAGGCCGCGCCGGCTTGAAAGGACATCGCCCGGTCGAAACGCCCCTGAGCCGATCGCGTTCTCGACCGCCGGCACATAGAGCTTGAGGTGGACCGGCAGCCCCGCCGACATCACGAGCGATGCGAGCGCGATCGCATGGGCGGCCCCGCCCATATCCTTCTTCATCAGGCGCATATAATTGCCCGTCTTGATATTGAGCCCGCCCGTGTCAAATGCGACGCCTTTGCCGACAATGGCGAGGCGCGGGGCGCCGGGGTCTCCCCATTCAAGCTCGATCAGGCGCGGCGGGATGGCGGCGGCGCGGCCGACCGCGTGCACCATTGGATAATTCGCCTGGAGGAGATCGTCGCCGACGACGCTCGACGCCTCGGCCCCCTTGTGCTGGCTGGCGAGCTTGCGCACCGCGGCTTCGATCGCATCGGGTCCCATATGATTGGCGGGTGCGTTGACGAGGTCGCGGAGCAAATCGATGGCCGTCGCTTCGTGGGACGCAGCGACCGCCAGAGGCTCGGGCAAGACAAGCTGCGGCGGCGGCGGCCCCTCCACGAAAGCGTCGAACCGATAAGCCCCGTCGGACCAGCCGACGGCCACCGCAGAGAGATCAAACCCAGTGGGCGCAACCGCGACCTTGTACGCCCCGGCGGGCACGGCCGCAGCCAAAGCCGCCGTCATCAATCGATCCGACCCGTCGCCAAGGCCGAAGAGGACGCAGGCCAACGACCCGTCGGCCCCGGGCGCCAAGACCGTCTTGCCCGCTTCGCCGTTGAACCCGAGCGTGTCCGCGTACGCCGCGACCGGGCCCGGCAGTTCAGCGCGGCCGGCCTCCCAAGTCGTCTTGGTGAAAAGATGAACGGGCGTTGCAGCCTCTTCGGCCTGCGTGAACGCAGCATGCATTACGCGTCTCCAGGGGGGATGGTTAGCGGATCGGCGGTCTTTGTTAACCCATCGTTGACCCGAGCCGCGGACATTAGCGCCTATAGGCCTTCGGAGCGGAACAAATGTCCAGAGCTCGGCTACTCGGCGCGGCTGCGCCTATTCTATTGATCGCCGTCGCGGGGTGCGCCTCGACCAAGACCGACGCGGCGTCCGCCGAAACGCTTGGCGAAACCGTTCCGTTCGCGTCCGATGAAGAGCGCGCCGCCGCCGACCGTCTCGATCCGCTGGCGCGGGCGAGCTTCTGGTCGCAGGAGTACGGCAAAGATCCGAGCGATGCGCCCACCGCCCTGCGGTTCGCCGAAGCGCTGAAAGCGATCAATAGCCATAAGCGGATCACAGAGATCCTTACACCGGTCGCAGCGACGAACCCGGAAAACGCCGAGGTGTTGATGGCGCTTGGCCGGGCTCACCTGGCGATCGACCAGTTGGAGCCCGCGGTGAACGCCTTCGGCCGCGCAGCGGAAGTCGAGCCGGAACGACCAGACGCCTATGCGGCGGCGGGCCTCGCCTACGACCGCGGTCAACGCCACGACGTGGCGCAGATCGCCTATCGAAAGGCGTTGGAGCTGGACCCGGCCCGCGCCGCCACCAGATCAAATCTCGGCCTCTCGCTCGCCCTTTCAGGCGACCTTCCGGGCGCCGAAGCGGAGCTGCGGGCGGCTGCGGATCTGCCGGCGGCCGACGTCCGCGTACGGCAGAACCTCGCCTTGGTCCTCGGGCTTCAAGGCAAGTTCGAAGAGATGCGGAAGATCGCGGAAGTCGACGCCCCCCAGCGCCTCCTTGAAAGCAATGAGGCCGTGCTCCGCCGCTTGATCGGCCCGACGCGCCGTTGGGAGGATCTTAGCGACGAACCCTTCCCGCAGGACGAGGGCGGCGCGTCCCCCGGCTTTGCGAGCCCCGGCCTCCGGGGCCAGCAGGGCGCGAGCTAGGGCGTCGTCGCGTCAGTTCTCGGTCTGCGCGTCTTCAGACTGGATGTCTTGGAAATTGATATAAGCGGGCCCGAGCACCACCAAGAACAAGACGGGCAGGAAGAACAAGATCATCGGGACGGTCAGCTGGGCCGGCAGCGCGTGCGCTTTCTTCTCAGCCGCCGACATGCGCAGATCGCGGTTCTCTTTCGCCATGACGCGCAGGGCGTTGCCGAGGGGCGTGCCGTAGCGTTCCGCTTGGATCAGCGCCATGGAAACGGCTTTGATCCCTTCGTTCCCCGTCCGGCGCGCCAGGTTTTCATAAGCCAGCCGCCGCTCGGAGAGGTAAGACAGCTCCGCCGTGGTGAGGGTGAGCTCTTCGGCGAGTTCCGTGGACCCTGTCCCGACCTCTCTGCCCACCTTGGCAAAGGCCATTTCGTTCGACTTGCCGGAC
>CAYYNG010000145.1:0-5471 GCA_964472435.1 uncultured Hyphomonadaceae bacterium
GGAACCCGTGTGATCGGCACGATCGGACCGAACGTTTCGTCGGTCATGAGGGGGTCTTTAGTCGTTTGCGCCGCCGGTGCAAGCGCGCGCTTATGCATCCCGGCGGACCAGCGATTTCAGATCGCCCGGCCGAAGCGCGCCAAAGAGGAACGCCGCGACCGCATAGGCCGCTGCGCCGGCCCCGATTGCGACCAACAGACTTAAGATCCGGGAATTGTGGAGCATCGCCTCGAGGGCCGGTCGTTGGTCCAGCAACCAGACGAACGCCGCCGCCATCGCGCCCGCCGCAAGCCCTGCGCGGACGAGACGCGATATCAGGGCGGGTCCCGGCCGGTACCAGCCGCGGGCGATAAGGGTGAGAAACAAGAGCACCGCATTCGTCCAGCCGGCGACGCTCGCGCCGATCGCAAGACCCGGAAATCCCAACGCCCCTTGGTCTCGAAACCAGAGAAACAAACCAGCCCCGATGGCGGTGTTCACGGCTACTGCAACAAGTGCGAACCGCATCGGCGTCTTGGTGTCTTCGCGGGCGAAAAACGCCGGCGCGAGCACTTTGATCAAAACGAACGCTGGGACGCCCCAGGCGTAGTGGAAAAGCGCCTTGCCGGCCTGGGCCGCGTCGGCGTTGGTGAAGGCGTTCCGGGCAAAGAGGCCTTCGACCAGCGCGGTCGGCGCGACGACTAGCGCAGCGGCGGCGGGCAGGGTGAGCGCCAAAGCCAGTCCAACGCCGCTGTCCATCGTTCTTTGGCCGATCCGGGCGTCGTTCGCGCGGGCGGCGCGGGCGAGCCGGGGCAGAATGGCGACCCCGACAGCGACGCCGATCAGCCCAAGCGGCAGCTGGTAGAGACGGTCGGCGTAATAAAGCCAGGTCTTCGCGCCGGTTTCGAAGCTCGCTAGCGCTTGGCTGATGACGATATTGATCTGCGAGCCGCTCGCCGCGATCGTGCCCGGTATGGCGAGCGCGAAGACGCGCTTCAGGCCGGGCGTGGGGCGCGGCCAGCCAAGCCGCAGTCGGACGCCCTGGCGGGAGACGCCCCACCAGAGGAGCGCCAATTGCAGCGCGCCGGCACCCGTCACCGCGATTGCGGCGAGACGCGCCGTCTCCGCTGGAGCCTCGCCAAGGAGCGCTGCGGCGATCAGGCACAGATTGAGAAGGGTCGGCGCGCCCGCCGAGAGGGCGAACCGGCCCGCTGCGTTGAGGACCCCGGAGAGGAGCGCGCCCATCGCCATGAAAGAGAGGTAGGGCATCGTGATCTGCGTCAGGAATATGGCGAGCGCGAAGCCGCGGGGCTCGTCGGCCTGCCCGCCATGGATCACCAACATCAGCCACGGCATGGCGAGTTGCGCGGCGACGACCAGGACGGCGGTCGCGGCCAGCAGACCGCGCAGGGTCTCCTGCGCCAGCGCTCGCGCGGCTTCCGGGCCCTCGGCCTCCAACGTCCTCGCATAAGCCGGGACGAACGCTTGGGAGAAGGCGCCCTCGGCGAAAATTCGCCGGAACAGATTCGGGAACATCAGCGCTGTTACGAAGGCGTCGCCGACCGGCCCCGCGCCGATTTTGGCGGCGAGCAGAATGTCGCGCAGAAAACCCAAGATCCGGCTGGTCAGCGTCAAGCTCGACTGGATCAGCGTGTTTCGAACGAGGCTCATGGTCGAGACGCTCTAGAAGCTGTCGGCGGACGGCGATTGCGCAAGCGCTCTTGCGGGGGTCTTGGGCGGTTCGGGGTCCTCGCGCTCCAAAACGGCGAGAATGCGTTGGCGCAGAACGGCTTTTTCGCCTTCGTCGAAGAGTTTGCCGCCGTGTGAGGTCTGGACGTAAAAGGCATCGAACACGCGTTCGCCGTAAGAGCCCACATGGGCCGAGTGGATCGTCAGATTGAGGTCGGCGAACACCTCGGCGACCTCGTACAGCAAACCGGGACGGTCCCGCGCTTCGATCTCGATGACAGTGTGGGTGGCGGACTCCTCGTTGAGCACCTTGACCGCCGGCGCCACCAAGAACGCCGCCTCCCGACGGGTCGCGTGCGCGCTCGGTCCACGTTGCGGCCCTTCCTTCGCCGCCGCCGCCTTCACCGCGTCGAGAAGGGACTGCAAGCGAGCGTCTTGGTCGTCTCCAAAGGGGCCGCCGGATGCGTCGTGTAAGGTGAAAACGTCGATGATGTGGCCAGATGGGCTGGTGAAGATCTGCGCGCCGGCGATGTTCGCGCCCTCCGCGGCGATGGCGCGGGCGAGATCGGCGAAGAGGGCGACCCGATCCGGGCACGACACGAACAGCGTCGCGCCCGCGCCATCGGGGCGGCGGCGCGCGTCGGCGGCGATCCATGTCGCCCTTCGGAACGCGCCGGCATGCCAGGCCAGTTCGTCGGCGTCGAAGCCCGTCCAGTAGGCCGGGTCCATATCGGCCATGACCGCGGGAACCGCCCCGACGTTCCGGGCGAGGGCCTCTTGCGCCGCCTGGCCGTCCGCCGCCTGCTGCGCGGTAAGGCCACGTTCGTCGCTTCGCCCGCCGCGCAACGCGGCCGCGGTCCGGCGATAGAGCTCTTCCAGAAGTTGGCTCTTCCAACCGTTCCATACACCGGGGCCGACACCGCGGATGTCGGCGATCGTTAGAATGTAGAGTAGCCGAAGGCGCTCGAGCGAGCCCACCAGCTCCGCAAACCGGCCGATGGTCCGGGGATCCGAAAGGTCGCGTTTTTGCGCGGTTTCGCTCATTTCGAGATGATTGCCCACCAGCCAGGCGACAAGCTCGGCCTCTGCGTCGCCAAGACCGAGCCGCAAGGCCGCCGCCCGTGCAGTTTTGGCGCCTTCCACCTGCTGGTCGCCATGGCCCTTGCCCGTGTCGTGAAGAAGCATGGCGAGATAAAGCGCGCGGCGGTTCTCGATTTGACGGAACAAAGCAGTCGCCAGCCGATGGGCTCCCTCGCCGGCGGCGTCCCATTCGATATTGGACATCGCCTCAATCGTGCGAAGCGTGTGCTCGTCGACGGTATAATGGTGATACATGTTGAACTGGGTTTGCGCGACGATGCCGCCGAACTCCGGCAGGACGCGCCCAAGAAGTCCCGTCTCGTTCATTTCCCGCAGGAGAGCGGCGGGCCGCTGATTATCGAGCAAAATGGCGAGAAACAAGGCGCGGGCCGTTTCATGGCCGCGCATATCCGGTTTGAACCGCTTCACCGCTCGGGTGGCCGCCACCAGCGCGGCCGGGTGGATCGGCGCGCCTTCCTGTCCGGCCAAGGCGAACAGGTGAAGCAAATTGTTCGGATCGCGCGTGAACGCCGCCTCGTCAGCTATGGAGAGCCGGCCTCCGTCGATCACGAAGTTTGGGTTCGCCAGGGGCTTGGGCCCCGCGCTCGGAAGCCACCGTTTCAGCAAGCCGGCGCTCGCTTGATGTTCCGATTCCAATTTGGCGGCGATGGCGCGAGAGAGCCAGCCCACGTCTTTCGCCGCAATGAAATACCGCTTCATGAAGCGCTCGACGCCCAGCCGTCCTGTTCTGTCGGCGTAGCCGAGGCGGGCGGCGAGTTCCGGTTGAAGGTCGAAACTGATCCGCTCCTCCGCGCGGCCTGTGATAAAATGCAAATGGCACCTTACGGTCCAGAGAAAGCGGCCGGCGCGCAGGAAGGCCCGTCTCTCGTGATCCGTGAAGGGGCCCGCATCGAGAACCTCCTCCAATGTTTCGCCGCCGAACATGTGTTTCGCGATCCAGAAGATCGTCTGGAGGTCCCGGAGGCCGCCGGGCCCGTCTTTCACATTCGGTTCAACGAGGTAGCGGGTGTCGCCATGGCGTTTGTGGCGGGCGTCGCGCTCGGCGAGTTTGTCGGCGATGAAATCGGCCGCCCGCCCCTCTAGGCAATCGGCCTTGAACTTCTCTTGCATGCTCTTGCCGAGCTGCGCGTCGCCGAACAGAAACCGAGCATCGAGGAGCGAGGTCTTTATCGTCACGTCCGACCGGGACAACCGGACGCATTCCTCGGGCGTACGAAAGGCGTGGCCGACCTTAAGGCCCATGTCCCAAAGAGCGTAGAGCATGAACTCGATCACGCTCTCGGCCCAGGGCGTCTGTTTGTACTGGCGCACGAAGAGGAGATCGATATCCGACGAGGGCGCCAGCGCCGCGCGGCCGTATCCGCCGGTGGCGAAGACGCTCAGCCGCTCGCCTTGCGTTGGGTTGCGGGCGCGGAAGACAAGGGTCGTCGTAAAGTCGAAGAGCGCGGAAAGCACTTCGTCCTGAACCGCGGCGAGCAGCCGCGCCGTGTCGAGCCCATCGGCGCCCTGGGCCAGCCGCTCCTGGGCGATCATACGGCCGCGAAACAGCGCCGAGTGCAAAAGGTCGAGGACGCGCGCCCGCCGCGCGGCGTCATCGCCAAGATTCTCAAGCGCCGCGGCGGTCAGCTGCACACGCAGCTTTCGGCCGTCGATGATGTCGACGATCCTCCAGGGGCCCGGACGGGGCCGGGTCACGTTCAAATCGGCTGAAGCGTCAGGCATGGCCGGACCTTCTAGCGCGAACACGCCGACCCGTCAGCCGCCCGCGATCAGCGACCTAAAGCGTCCGCGCTTCGACAAAATCGCCTAGCACGGTGATCGCTTCCCTCGCGTCTGAAAGGAACGGATGGAAGAAATGGAAGACGTGGATCATCTCCGGCCAGACCTCAAGCGTAACAGACACCCCGGCGCCGCCCGCGCGCTCCGCTAACAGAACGCTGTCGGAGAGGAGCACCTCTTCGGATCCGACTTGGATCAGAACGGGCGGCAGGCCCGATAAATCGGCGTTGACCGGGGAGATCAAAGGCTGGGCGAGGTCTGCGCCGTTCGCATAGGTCTGAGCCATGAAATCGATCCCCGCCTTTTGGATCATGGGATCGCTTTCGGCCTTGGTTCGATAGCTCCAGCTGTCATTGACAAGGTTCACCCAAGGCGAGATCGGCGCGAGCCCAGCCGGGGTCGGCAAGCCGCTGTCGCGGACTTGGATCGCAGTGGCCATTGTCAGGCCGCCGCCGGCCGAGTCTCCCGAAACGACGAGTTTGTCGGCGTCCTGGCCGGCGTCGAGAAGCGCTCGATATGCCGCCAGGCCATCGTCTGTCGCCGCCGGAAAAGGCGCTTCGGGCGCCAGGCGGTAATCCATCGAATACGCGACGGCGCGCGACGCGGCGGCGATGTGGGACACCATGGACGCGTGGCCTTTGGGGTGGCCGATCACATAGCCGCCGCCATGGAAGTAAAGGATCGCACGTCCGGGTTCGGCGTCGCTGGGCGTTAGCTTCAGGCCGGGCACGCCGCCGAGTTCGATCGCTTCGACCGTAACGTTCTCGGCCGCGGGCATGGCCGCGCCCATGGCGACATATCCTTCCCGAAGCGCGGGAAGATCCGGCGGCGCATCCGGGTCGCCGCCAAGCTCTGCATTCGCCAGCATGGCGCGGACTGTTTCGATTTCGCCATTTCACATCCTGTTTTCGATTGAGTTGTCG
>CAYYNG010000146.1:0-5417 GCA_964472435.1 uncultured Hyphomonadaceae bacterium
GTTTCGGGATGATCGCGCGGGCGAGGGCGACGCGCTTCTGCATCCCGCCCGAGAGCTCCGCCGGCCTAAGCTCGGCCACCGATGCGCCAAGGCGGACCTTTGCAAGCGATTCGATCGCGCGCGCCTTTGCATCGGACCGGCGCATCCGTTCGGAATGCACGAGGCGGAAGGAGACGTTCTCCCACACCGTCAAGCTGTCGAACAGCGCGCCGGACTGGAAGAGCATGCCGACCCGGGCGCGCATCGCCTCCCGCGCGCGGCCTTTCGCATTGGTCACATCGACGCCGTCGAACTCGACCCGGCCTGCGTCCGGTGTCATCAGGCCGAGGGCGCATTTGAGCATGACGGATTTACCCGAGCCCGATCCGCCGAGGATGACAAGCGACGAGCCCGGCGCGACTTGAAGATCGACGCCCCGCAACACACGATTAGACCCGAAGCGCTTTTCAACGCCGGTGAGTTTGAGGATCGGCCCGGTCACAGCCCGATCCTCACATAGAAGGCCGACAGGACATAGTTCGCCGCGAGCACGAGCACCGCCGCGCCCACCATGGACAAGGTCGCAGCGCGCCCCACGCCGGAGGCGCCGGCTCTCGAACGATCGCCCTGGTAGCAGCCCATAATGGCGATGATCCCGCCGAAAACCGCCGCCTTGATCAACCCGGCGACGACGTCTTGCGTGCGCACGAAGTCCATGGTGTTGCGGAGATAGACGACGGAATCGAACCCGAGGCTGCCCGTGCTGACGAGCCAGCCGCCCAAGACCCCGATGATGTCGGCGATGAAGACGAGGATCGGCAATGTGATCACGCCTGCAAGGAAGCGCGGGCCGTAGAGGTAGCGGTAGGGATCGGCCGACAGGGTCTTCAGGGCGTCGATCTGTTCGGTGACCCGCATCGCGCCCACCTCGGCGGCGATGCCTGCAGACACCCGGCCGGCGAGCATCAGGCCTGTAATTGCAGCGCCGAGCTCGCGCGTGATCCCAAGGACGACAATGTTCGGCACGAACTGTTCGGCGTTGAAGCGCACACCGCCCGTATAGATGTTGAGCGCAAGCGCCGCGCCGATGAAGACCGCCGCAAGCCCGACGACGGGGAGGGAGTAGAACCCGATCCGGATCATCTGTCGGCCAATCTGGGTTGGGTAGAAGGCCGGCGTTACCGATGCGGCGATCACGGCCCCGGAGAAGACGCCGAGCCGGCCGGCCTCGCCGAACAAGCCCAAGGTCGCGCGCCCGACCCATCGGATCGGCGCGAAGACCGGGCTGGGCGCCTCAGGCCGCCCAGACACGCTCGATCCGGTCGCTCAGGCCGGTCAGCAATTCATAGCCGAGCGTGCCCACCGCTTCGGCCTGCAGCTCTAGATCAGCGGACGCGCCGATGAATTCGACCATTTTTCCTTCGGCGATCATGCCATCGACCGACGAGACGTCGAGGGTGCAGAGATCCATCGAGACCCGGCCCACGACAGGGCAACGCACCCCGTCGACATAAGCAAAGCCGCGATTGGAGGCGTGGCGGGGAAAACCGTCGGCATAACCGAGCGCGACGGTGGCGAGGCGCCGCGGGCGCCCGAACCGGCGTGTTGCGCCATATCCCGTGGTCGACCCGGCCGCCGCTTCGAACACCGTCAGGATGGGCGCTTCGAGGGTGAGGGCGGGCGCGAGGTTCCGCAGACCGTGGCCGCCGCCGAAGAGGCCGATGCCCGGGCGGACCAGATCGAAGGCGTAGTCCGATCCGAGCGCGATGGCCGCGGTATTGCCAAGCGAGCGCTTGGCTTCCGGCCATTCCATTGCAAGCTCGAGAAAGAGCGCGCGCTGGCGGGCGTTGAGCTCGAACTTTGGCTCATCGGCGCAGGCGAGGTGGCTCATCACATAGCCGACGGGCCGCCCGTCCAGCATGTTTTTGACGGCGCCGAGGTCGCCGGGCCTCAGCCCGAGCCGGTTCATGCCGGTGTCGAAGTGCAGCACCGCGCCGCCCACCTCGCGCATGCTTTCCGCGCGCCAGCAGCGAACCTGCTCCAAAGTGTTGAGGATCGGGGTGATCTGCGCGTCGCGGACATCCTGGGCCGAGCGTTCGCAAAAGCCGTGGAAGACCATGATAGCAGGGCCCGGTCCGATCGCCTCGCGCAGGGCCACGGCCTCAAACACATAGGCTGTAAAAAAGGTCCGACAGCCGGCGGCGGCGAGCGCGCGTCCGGTCTCAGCCAAGCCGTGGCCATAGGCGTTGGCTTTGACCACGGCCCCCGCCTCGGCGCCGGACGCCGCGGCCGAAAGCGCCCGCCAATTATCGACGATCGCAGAAAGACGGATTGTCGCGCGCGGACGAGTGGCCATGGCGCACCTCTAGAATGGATATGCAGCCCTGTCAGCCGGCCTCGTGACGCCGCCTCCTCGAAGCGCTCGCTAAATCTCGTCGGGATAGCCGTCGCCGCGGGCCAGGTCGCCGAAGCGGGTGACGTTCGAATCGAAGGAGAGAACGACTTTGCCGATCGGGCCGTGGCGCTGTTTGCCGATGATCACCTCGGCGGTGCCGTAAACCTCGTCCATCCGGTCCCGCCAACGCTGCCATTTCACCGTCGACTCCGGGTCGTTCGGGTCGTTCTGCGGCTCGGCGCGTTCGAGATAATAGGACTCGCGATAGACGAACATCACGCAATCGGCGTCTTGCTCGATCGAGCCCGACTCTCGCAGGTCCGAAAGCTGGGGCCGCTTGTCCTCGCGCTGCTCCACCATCCGGCTCAGTTGGGAGAGGGCGATGATCGGGATCCCGAGCTCTTTCGCGAGCGCTTTGAGGCCCGTCGTGATCTCGGTCACCTCTTGCACGCGGCTGTCGGATTTCTTGAGGCCGGAGCCCGACAGAAGCTGCAAATAGTCGATGATTAAGAGATCGAGGCCGACGGACCGGTGCATGCGCCGCGCCCGTGCGGCCACCTCGCCGATCGATAGGCCGCCCTGGTCGTCGATATGGAGCGGCAGATTCTGCAACTCCTCCGTCGCCTCGCGGATGCGTTCGAAGTCGGATTTTTCGATTTCGCCATTTCGGATGGCGTGGGCGGAGATGCCGCTGCGTTCGGCGACGATCCGCGTCGCCAATTGTTCTTTCGACATTTCTAGCGAGAAGAAACCGACGACGGCGCCTGCGACGGTCTTCTTCGACCCATCGTCTTGAACCTCGCGCCGACAGGCGGCGGCGGCATTGTAGGCGATATTGGTCGCAAGCGAGGTTTTCCCCATCGATGGACGCCCTGCGAGAATGAGCAGGTCAGAGGGGTGCAAGCCGCCGAGCTTGTGGTCGAGGTCCGATAGACCGGTGGCGACCCCGGCGATCTTGCCGTCCCGCTTGAAGGCGGCTTCCGCCATCTGGATCGCTTCAAGCAGGGCCTCGCTGAAGGGTTTGAACCCGCGATCTTTCGAGCCCCGCTCGGCAAGATTGAAGAGCTGGCGCTCGGCGTGCTCGATTTGTTTGGGCCCGGTTTGGTCCGCCTCGGGCGTCAAGGCGTTTGACTGGATGTCGGCGCCGATCTCAATCAGCTCTCGCCGAACCGCAAGATCGCGGATCATCCAGGCGTAGTCCGGGATTTCGGGCCCAAACGCTGCGGCCTCGAGCAACTCGACGAGATAGCTAGCCCCACCGATCTCCAAGAGTTGGTCGTTCTTCTCGAAATGTTCGCGCAGGGTCACGCCATCGGCGACGCGGCCCTGTTGAATCATGGTCTGCGCAGCCGCGTACAGGGCCCGGTGCGCCGGCGCGTAAAAGTCCGAGTCGCGGAGGATGTCCGCGATCCGGCTATAGGCGTTGTTGTCGAACAAGATCGCGCCTAGCACAGCGGCCTCGGCAGAGACGTTGTGGGGCGGGGTGAGCGCGTCGGGGGCGTTTTGATGAGAATGATCGAGAGCCATGGCCCTCGTCTTAAGCTGCAATCGGGTGCAGGTCGCGACTTGACTTTTGATCCGTGTGGAAACGGCGCGCCGCCTCCACAATTTTAAAAAATACTGTGGAAAAACCGGGCGTAACGCTAAAAGAAAGGCCGCTGAGGCGATTCGCCCCCGCGGCCTTCCATACGTATCGCTTTTTGGCCTTTACTCGTCGTCGTCCGGCGCTCTCTGATCAGCCGCTTCGGCTGCGGCTTCGGCAAGTTCGGCGGCCTGTTCGTCTTGCAGCGCGCGCTGTTCGGCCTGCATTTCTTCGATGACGTTTTCACCGGCCGCTTGGCGCTCGGCCTCGTCGGAGCTGCGGGCGACGTTTACGGTGATCGTCACGCTCACCTCCGCGTGGAGCCGAACCTCGACCTCGTGCATGCCGATGGCTTTGATCGGCGCGTTCAAGCGAACCTGCGAGCGCTCGATCTTCTGGCCGGCCTCGGCCGCGGCGTCGGAGATGTCGCGCGCGGACACCGAGCCGTATAGTTGGCCCGTGTCCCCTGCCTGGCGGATCATAACGAAAACAGCGCCTTCAAGCGAGCCGGCCGAGCTTGCGGCCGCGGCGCGTGCTTCGGCGTTCCGCTTTTCGATCGCCGCCCGCTCGCGCTCGAACCGCGCCCGGTTACGATCGTTCGCCAAAAGGGCCTTGCCCTGGGGGATCAGGAAGTTGCGACCGAAACCGCTCTTCACCGTCACCTCGTCGCCGATGGCTCCGAGTTTTTCGACACGTTCGAGAAGAATAATCTGCATCACCTTCTCCTATTTCACGGTGAAGGGCAGAAGCGCCAAGATCCGCGCGCGCTTGATCGCTTGGGCGAGCTTGCGCTGGTTCTTGATGCTGACGGCGGTGATGCGGGAGGGCACGATTTTGCCCTTCTCGGAGATGTAGCGCTGCAGCAGCTTCACATCTTTATAGTCGATCTTCGGGGCCTTCGCACCAGAGAATGGGTCGACCTTGCGCCGGCGGCCGAAAGCGCGGCGGGCGGGAAGGTTTGTGATGTTCAGTTTGGTCGTCGCCATCGTGGACGCTCCTAATCGTCGCGCCGCGGACGGTCTTTCCGCGACAGGATGGGGGAGGGCCCGTCTTCGAGCTCGTCCACTTTGATGGTCAGATAGCGCATCACATCGTCGGAGATGCGATGGCGGCGCTCCAGCTCGTGGATCGCGGCCGGCGGGCCGTCGACGTTCAAAAGGCTGTAATGCCCTTTGCGCACCTTGTTGATGGGGTAGGCGAGGTTCCGCAGTCCCCAATATTCGGTCTTGCCGACGCTCGCGCCGTTGTCTTTCAAAAAGGTCGCCAGGTCTTCGACAAACGCGTCCACTTGCGCGGGCGATATGTCGGGTCGCGTGATGACCACGTGTTCGTAGTAAGCCATATCTCTTCCCGTTTCGGGCCGCGGCGCCGGCGGGCCCGGGGGCGGCCCCCCGCGGTGGCCCCCGGGGTGAAGCGGCTCTTGAGCCCGGGGCGCAGCCGCGGCGAGCCCCGGCGTATACG
>CAYYNG010000147.1:0-5381 GCA_964472435.1 uncultured Hyphomonadaceae bacterium
GCAAAACGATCGAGACCTTGGTCGTCTTCCTGTTGTTTGGCGAATTCGACGATCAGAATCGCATTCTTCGCGGCGAGCCCGATCAGTACGACGAAGCCGATCTGGGTGAGAATATTGTTTGATAGGCCAAAAAGAGCGGTGCCGGTGATGCCGAACAGAATGGTCATCGGCACAATTAAAATAACCGCCAGCGGCAGGGTGAGGCTCTCATATTGGGCCGCCAGAACAAGGAAGACGAAGACCACCGACAGGACGAACACGAGGCCGGCCGTGTTGCCGGTCTGGCGTTGCTGATAGGAGAGTTCGGTCCATTCGAACGCAAGGCCGTCGGGCAGGACCTCCGCGGCCAAGGCCTCCATCCGGTCCAGCGCTTCACCCGAGGAAACACCGGGCGCGGGCTCGCCCTGGACGGCTGCGCTCGGATAGAGGTTGTAGCGCAAAACCCGGCTCGGGCCGGTGATCCGGCTCACATCCGCAATCGCGCCAATGGGCACCATGCGACCAGACGCATTCCGCGTGAAGTAAAGGCCGACATCGTCGACATCGTCGCGAAACCGAGCGTCGGCCTGGGCGGTCACCCGGAAGGTGCGGCCCAAATAATTGAAATCGTTAATGAACGCCGAGCCGAGGTAGATCTCGAGCGCTTCGAATACGCCCGACACCGGCACCCCCATCTGTTCGGCTTTTTCCCGGTCGATATCGAGGAAGATTTGCGGGGTCGAGACCTCGAAAAAGGTGAAGGTGTTGCGAAGGCGCGGATCTTGGTTCGCAGCCATCATCAATTGGAACGCCGATTGTTGCAGCGTTTCAAGGCCGAGCCCCGCCCGATCCTGGACCATCATCTTGAACCCGGAGCCGTTGCCGACCCCGCGCACCGGCGGCGGTGCGATCACAAGGGTGAAACCCTCGTCGATACCCTCACGCAAAGCGGTTTGCAGCGCCCCCTGAACGGTTTGATAGCCGGCCCGATCGTCGAACGGCTCCATGGTGAAGAATATCGCGCCGGCGTTCGAGGCGTTGGTGAAGGTCGCCCCGTTGAATCCGGCGAATTGGGCGGCGTGCGCAATCCCGTCGACATCCAACCCGATATCGGCCGCCCGGCGGACGATCTCGTCGGTCCGCTCAAGCGAGGCGCCCTGGGGCAGGTTGATCGCGGCGATCAGATAGCCTTGGTCCTGGTCCGGTATGAAGCCGCCTGGCACGCGGCTGAACTGCCAACCTGTGAGCGCAAGAAGCCCGGCGTAAATCACCAACACCACCGCGCTGAGCCGCACCAGCCGAGACACCAATGCGCCGTATCCCGCCGTCATTCGGTCGAACCCGCGATTAAAGGCGCCGAATGCGACGTTGAGCGGGCGCTCCCAAAGCCGCGGCTTGCGGTTTGGGTCCGGCGCCTTCAACAAAAGCGCCGCCATAGCCGGGCTAAGGGTGAGCGAGACAAGAGTCGAGATCATTGTCGCCGCCGCAATGGTGAGGGCGAACTGGCGGTAAAAGGCTCCCGAAATTCCGGGAATAAAGGCGGTGGGCACGAAAACCGCCGCCAGCACCAATGAGGTGGCGATCAGCGCCCCGGCGACTTCCTGCATTGACCGATAGGCCGCTTCCTTCGGCGAAAGTCCCTCCTCGATGCGCCGCTCGACATTTTCGACCACGACGATGGCGTCGTCGACCACGATGCCGATGGCGAGCACCAGCCCAAACAAAGAGAGATTGTTGAGCGAGAACCCAAAGATCGACATCACGAAGAAGGTGCCGATCAGCGAGATCGGAATGGCGATGACGGGAATGATCGAGGCGCGAAGCGTCTGTAAGAAGATGAAGATCACGAGCACGACCAAAAGCGTCGCCTCGAACAAGGTGCGATACACCTCGTTGACCGACTCCTCGACGAACTCGGTGGGGTTGTAGATAACCTGGTATTCAAGCCCGTCCGGGAACCCTGCGGACATGTCATCCATAAGCGCCAGCACGTTGTCGGCGGTGGTAATCGCGTTCGAGCCGGGGCGCTGGAACACGGCCATGGCCACCGCCGGCTGATTGTCGAGATAGGCGTTCGTCGAATAATCCTGGGCGCCGAGTTCGACCCGGCCAATGTTTCGAATGCGCACCACGCCGCTGTCGCCGGTCGGCGAGCCGCGGACGATGATGTTTTCGAAATCCTCAGGCGCGCGGAGCCGGCCTTGGGTTTGGACTGAAAGCTCGAAGGCGTCTTGGGTGGGGGCCGGGGCCTGATTGATGGTGCCCGAGGCGACCTGTACGTTCTGGCCGCGAAGCGCGGCGACGATCTCCGCCGCCGTAAGATCGAGTTCGGCGGCCCGTTCGGGATCGATCCAGATCCGCATCGCGTAATCGCGCGAGCCGAAGACAAGCACATTGCCAACGCCGTCCACCCGGGACAGCTGGTCGCGGATCTGCAGGGTGGCGTAGTTGGAAATGTAGAGCTGATCGTAGGTGTTCTCGGGCGAGATAAGGTGGATCACCATCAGAAAGTCGGGTGAGGCTTTCTGGGTGACGACGCCCAGGCGACGCACCTCCTCGGGCAGCCGCGGCTCGGCGCGGGCCACACGGTTCTGCACAAGCACCTGCGCCAGGTCGATGTCCGTGCCGGGGCCGAACGTCACCGTGATGGTCAGGCGGCCGTCGGCGGTCGCCTGTGACTGCATGTAGATCATCCCTTCGACGCCGTTCACCTCCTGCTCGATCGGCGTCGCCACCGTGTTCGAGATCGTCTCCGAAGAGGCGCCGGGATACGTGGCCGTAATTTGGATCGTCGGCGGCGCGATCTCGGGATATTGCGACACCGGCAAGGCGGCATAGGAGATGCCGCCCACGAGCACGATCAAGATCGAAATCACCGCCGCGAAGATCGGGCGGTCTATAAAGAAGCGCGACAGGCCCATTACTGGCCGCTTTCCGCCGCCGACCGCTCCACGGGATCGACGGGAGCGCCTGGCCGAAGCATGAAGAGATTGCCGACGATCACCTGTTCGCCGCCGGAAAGGCCGGAGGCGATCTGGCGCCGGCCCTCGCCCAAATCGCGGCCCAATTCCACCACTTGCTGCTGCGCTTTGGACTCCGCATCGACGATCCAGACGAAGCGCCGGGACTGGTCGAATTGAACGGCGGCGTCGGGCACGACGACAGCATCGGCCTCCTGCTCGAAAAGCTGGAGGCGGCCGAAGAGCCCCGGGGTCAGAAACCCGTCTTCGTTGGGAACGAGCGCCGTGGCCCGGATCGTCGAGGTGGTCGGGTCGATCGTGTTGTCGAGGAAGCTCATGCGGCCCTCGATCGGGAAATCGTCTTGATCCGCCAGCTGAATGCGGACCGGATTGGGCGTGTCGATCGAGCTGCCGCGGATCCCTTCGCGGTCGAGGCGCAGATAGTTTAAGAAGCGCTGTTCGCTCCCCGTGAAGCTGAAATGGATCGGATCGATGGATACGACCGTGGTGAGCACAGTCTCCCCCGCGGCAACGAAATTACCGCGCTCGAGGCGTGCGTCGCTCACGCGTCCTGCGATTGGCGACTCGACCGTTGTAAACTCAAGATTCAAAGCCGCTTCCTGGCGCGCGGCGAGCGCCGCTTCCAATCCGGCGTCGGCCGCGCGTTTCGCCGCCTGCCTCTGATCGAACTCTTCCTGGCTGCCCGCGCGGGCCTCAAGCAGCGTTCGGGCGCGGTCGAGCTCGGCCTGTGTGAGCTCGACCTGCGTCCGCGCGCTGTTCACATCCGCTTCGGCGCGCGCATAAGCGGCCCGAAACGGTCGGTCATCGATCGAAAACAGAAGCTGCCCTTCCTCGACCGTTTCGCCGTCGCTAAAATGCACCTCGTCGAGATAACCGGAGACGCGTGGTCGAAGCTCGACGCGTTCGACGGCTTCGAACCGGCCGATATACTCGTCCCAGAGCGTCACCCGTTCGACCTGCGCTACGGTCACGCTTGCGCGGATCGGCCCCTGTTGGCCCGCCGACGGCCCAGCGGGCCCGCTTTCCGGGGCCGAGCAGGTCGCAACCGCCGCAGCGGCCAGGGCCGCCAGTATCGATTTTTTCGCCATATCGATCGTCGCCTGACGTTGCGGCACCATAGGTCGAGCTACACGGGGACGCGGAATTTTCAAGGCGGACTCGCCCTATGGGCGCTTTGTTTCTCTTGATACGCCCGATTGATGAATTCAGTGCGCTATGCCTCGCGGGGCGAGACCGGTTTTCGCCCCTGCTTAAGGGCGCCCCGCCGCTTTTTCGCCTCGAGCCGCCGTTTGACCGAGCCGCGCGTCGGCTGCGTCGCAATTCGGCGTTTCGGGCGCTGAGCCGCCTTGCGCACCATGTCCGCAAGCCGTTGGCGCGCCGCCCGCCGGTTAAGGCCCTGAGTCCTGTGGGCGCTCGCCTCAAGCTCAACTTCCCCCTCGCCCGTCAGGCGCGCCGCCCAAATTTTCTGAAATCGCGCCTTCACCTCAGCGGGTATTGAGGATCGCTCGGGCGCCCAACGCAGTTGCACCGCCGTCGCCGTCTTGTTGACGTTTTGCCCCCCGGGGCCGCCGGCGCGGATGAACGCCTCGCCCAATTCCCAGGCTGGAATTATAATTTTTTCAGTGACTTGCAGGTCGCTGCTCCAGTCCGGGTCCATGGTTGAACGCTCCGTTCAGTGAGAATTCAGACCGCAAACGCCACCCTGGCTCCAAGCTCATCGAGCCTCGGGGGGCGAGGCGGCGCAATCGCCTCAACACGTTGATGCCGAACGCGCCGCGCAATTGAAAGGAGCCTTCTCATGAAGCTCTTCAAGCATGTGGCGATCAGCGCCGCGATTGGCGCGCTGGCCGCAGCGATCGGCGTCCCGGCGGCGGCCGCCCAGGGGCGCGACCGCGAAGACCGGGCCGACTTTGAAGAAGAACGCGGCCGGCGGGCGGATTTCGGGCGCCGTGGCCGCGAGGACGATGGCCGCTTCCGAAGCGGCGAACGCACCGTCGCGCAAGATCGGCGCAGCCGCCGCCAAGAGAGCCGCACCGGCCGCAGAGACGGACGCCAAGAGCTTCGCGGGGGACGGCGAGACGAACGGCGCCTCGCCCAGCGCGAAACGCGCCGCCGCATAGAGGACGGGCGCCGCTCCTTACGTCGCGATGCCAGGGATGATCGTCGCGATTTCGTGCGCGACCAAGGCCGCGACGTGCGGCGACGCGCCGAAGCCGATGTGCGGCGCGGGATTCGCCGCGACGCGAGACAAGCCGCGCGGCGCGATGCGCGCCGCGACCTGAGCCGGGATCGCCGCGTATACCCGCGCGCTTATGACCGCGCCTATGAACGGGCCTATTACGACCGCGGCCGGCGCTACGCCGCGCGGCGCCGCTCCTATGCGCAGCGCCGCGCGGTCCGTCGCCCGGTCTTCTATGGGCC
>CAYYNG010000148.1:0-5368 GCA_964472435.1 uncultured Hyphomonadaceae bacterium
TGGTTCACCGCCGGCGAGGGCCGCGGGCGGTCTTGCACTCGGGTTTACAGGTCGACCCGAAAGCGTCAACTGACGCACCTAAATGAGGCGACCGAACGCCGCGCGATAGTCGGCGAAGAGCGCGCCGTGGACCGCCTCGGTCAGCCCGTAATCCGCCGCATCATAGGTGTGGACGCCGTATTTGTCCCGCGGGCGATCGGCGATGTAGTCCGCCATCGCTTGGCGCTCGTCCGCTGGCAGATGGTAGCCGAAATGGGCGTGGATCTTCTCGGTCACCGCCACCGGGTCGGCGAGGAAGTCTTTGAAAGCGACATCGTAGAACCGCTCCGCCCATTCGGGGTGCGCGCGGCGGTCGGCCACGCATTTCTCGATAAGGCGTGCATAGTAGCGGGCGTCGTCATTGGCGTAGGCCTTCGTCTCGTAATGGTCCGACCCCGCCGAGCGGCTGACTTTATAGAGGTTCGAGACCGACGCGATCACTTCCATTGGTTCGCGGTGAGTTTGAACCACCATCGCGTCGGGATAGGCGGCGAAGAGCTCGGGCAGATAACCAGAGTGCATCGGCGTTTTGAGGAGCCAGCGTTTGTCCGGCTGGGTCGCCTGCAAATAGCGGAGCGCCCGCTTATGCCAATCGAAGGCCGAGGTGAAATCCGCCTCCACCAGCCAATCGCGATAGGACTTGAGATAGGCGTTCGCGCCGAACTGTTCGCTCGCGAGGTCGATGAGGGTGAGGCTCACGCACTCGGTTGGAATGAACGCGCCGAACTTATGGATCGCCGCAAAGCCCGGCATCAACTGTTCGGCCATCTGCAACCGCGCGGCGATCGCTTGGACGCCGGGATGGGCTTCGGGGTCGTCCGCCGCCGCATGGGCGAGTGCGAAATCGAGGGCCTCCCAGGTCATCACCGCCCGGTGGCGGGCTTGCGCGGCGAGCACTTCGAAGAGGATCGTCGTGCCGGTGCGCGGCAGGCCGACCACGATCATGGGCGCTTTTACGGGCGCTGCGGCGTGCTCAGGATTCCGCTTCTCCCACTCGACGATGATCAGCCGGTTCGCGAGCCCGCTCACGATCTGGTTCTGCAGCATGATCTGGCCGATAGGATTGAGGTTCGCCTCGGCGTGGATCGAGGGGAGCAGATGCCCGAGGCCGATCTCGAAACTGTCCGTGCCGAAATCATCAAACCCGCCGGCGCGCTTGATCGCCGCCTCAAGCAAGGGCTCCCGCTCCAGCGGCTTCACTTCGAACCCCGCGCCGCCCGCGGGGGGCGAGACGACGGTGTTCATGGTTTTGGCGGCGACTGCGGCGTCCGGGCGAGCCCCGCTCATTCCACCATCACCACGACTTTGCCTTTGGCGCGGCGCTCTGCGAGCTCAGTGATCGCATCGGCCGCCTGTTCCAGCGGATAATGGTTCGAGACGTGCGGCTTGATCTTGTCCTCGCCGTAGAGCCGGAAGAGATCGGCCACGTTTTCGGCGTTCGCCTTAGGTTCCCGCGCGACGAACGCGCCCCAGAAGACACCCACGATGTTGCAGGACTTTAGGAGCGTGAGGTTCAGCGGTATCGCCGGAATGCCGGCGGGGAAGCCGATCACCAGGAACCGACCGTCCCAATTCATCGCGCGCAGCGCAGGCTCCGCATAGTCGCCGCCGACGCCGTCATAGATGACGTCGACGCCGCCGCCGCCGAGTTCTTTGATCTGGTTGGACAGCTCTTTCTGCTGGCCCTTGTCGAGCGGACCCGAGGGATAGACGAGTCCTTTGTCCGCGCCCTTGGAGAGGCAGAGATCGACCTTCTCCTGGCTGGAAGCGCCGGCGATGACGGTCATGCCCATCGCCTTGCCGAGCTCCACAGCCGCAAGGCCGACCCCGCCGGCGGCGCCGAGAACGAGGAGGCTCTCGCCCGGTTTCACATGGCCCCGGTCTTTGAGGGCGTAATGGCTCGTCCCGTAAGTCATTATGAAAGCGGCCGCCTCGTCGAACGGCATTGCGTCGGGGATCGGGATGCAGCGGCCGGCCTCGACGGCGATTTCTTCCGCCATGCCGCCCCAGCCGGTCGATCCGATCACCCGATCGCCGGGCCTCAAATGGCTGACGCCGGCGCCAACCGATTTGACCACCCCCGATACTTCACCGCCCGGCGAAAACGGCCGCTGGGGCTTGAACTGATACATATCTTTAATGATCAGGACGTCTGGATAGTTCACCCCGACCGCCTTTACCGACAAGACCACCTGGCCCTCGCCCGGCTCCGGGCTTGGCAGATCTTCGATGACCAGCGTCTCGGGTCCGCCGACTTCTTTGGATAGGACGGCTTTCATTCGCGGCGCTCCCTGTTGTGTTTCGCTGGCCGGACGGTAGCGAGGGGGCTCTGCAATGTGAAGCAAAGAAGACGGCCGATATGGACCAGATTTGGAGCCTTGCCCTCCACGGCGGCGCGGATGCGACCCGAGGCCGTCCCTACGATCATGTCGAATCCCATATGTCGGCGCTGCTGCGCGAGGGGGCCGGCCGGCTGGCCGCGGGGGATGCGGCGCTGGATGTCGTGGAAGCCGTGGTGCGCGAGCTTGAGGCGTGCGGCCACCATATCGCCGGCAAGGGCGCCTCGCCAAACCAGGACGGGATCTACGAACTCGACGCCGGTATTATGGATGGGCCGACCCGCAAGGCCGGAGCCGTCGCAGCTCTTGTCGGGTTCGAACACCCGATCGCGGTCGCCCGCGGCGTGATGGAGAAAACCCCGCACGTCGTCATGGTCGGCGGCGGCGCGGCGGCCTTCGCCGCAAGAACGGGTTTTACAACGATCGACGACCCTGCCGCCTATTACGACCCTTCTGTAAAAGATCCGCTGCCGCCCAATGCGGCGGGACACGGCACTGTCGGCGCGGTGGCCCGCGACCGCCACGGCGCCCTTGCCGCCGCCACTTCGACCGGCGGGCTTTTGAACAAAACGCCGGGCCGGGTCGGCGACCCGGCCGTGATCGGATCCGGGGTCTGGGCCGACGAAACCGTCGCCGTTTCCTGCACCGACCAGGGGGAATACTTCATCCGCGCCGGCGCGGCGGGGAATGTCTCGGCCCGCATGCGTTACGCGAGCGCCGGGATTATCGATGCCGCCGAGGCGGCGATCCAAACCGTCGGCGATCTTGGCGGCCGAGGGGGCCTGATCGCCGTCGACGCGGCCGGCCGGCTGGCTGCGCCTTTCAACGGTCAGGGCATGAAGCGCGCCCTCGCGAACAGCGATGGCCGGTTCGAGGTGAAAATTTTCGCATGACCGCCGGCGCGGTCTTATTCTGGACGGTGTTCATCGTCCTGGCGTTCGGCTTTGCGCTCGCCGTTCAGTTGCGCGTCCTCGCGGCGATCGTCCTGCGCCGCGCCCTCACCGCGCGGGACCCGGATCTCGACCAGTCCCAGGCCGGCGCGGCGGTCGCATGGGCGGCTGGGGGCAAGCCCCTGCCGGATGAGGCGCGGCCCTGGCTCGCCGACGCCGTGACCCACCTTCGTCAAACCTATGCCGGTCCCCTCTCGCACATCCGCCTCGCGCGCAAAGCCAGCCTCGCCCTGCCAGCGGCCATCCTTGTTCTGGTCGCGGCGCGTCGGATCGCGGGGCTCTGATGCGCGGCTATTTCGGGATCGGCGCGGAGGGTGTCTCAAAACCGATGAATCTGGGCGCGCTCATGCGTACAGCCCACGCCTTCGGCGCAGCCTTCACGTTCTCGGTCGACGCTCACCACAGGGTGCGCGACGCCTACAAGTCCGACACATCGAAGTCCGTCCAGCACGTGCCTTACTACCAATGGGACGGGATCGCCGACATGGCTCTGCCCCGGGGCTGCCAGCTCGTTGGGGTCGAGCTTACAGACGACGCCGTCGAGCTGCCGAGCTTTCGCCACCCGCAGGCTGCGGCCTACATACTTGGCCGGGAGAAGGGCGATCTCACAAACGAGATGCTCGCCCGTTGCGCCTATGTCGTGAAGATACCGACCCGTTTTTGCATTAATGTCAGCCTCGCCGGCGCGCTGGTTATGTACGATCGGGTGTTGTCCATGGGCGGGTTCGCGCCGCGGCCCGTGATGCCCGGGGGCCCGAGCCGGGAGGATTGAGATGGGCGAGCGGTTCACACTCTACGGCCGGGTCGGCTGGGGCTCCGCGATCGTCGAGGCTCAATTGGTTTTCTACGGCCTGGACTACGATTTCGTCACGATCGGCCATCTCTTCAAAGATCCGGCGGCGCGCGACGAGCTCGCGAAACTCAACCCCCTTTCCCAAATCCCGACCTTCATTCTACCTAACGGCGAAGTAATGACGGAGAGCGGGGCGATCACCCTATTCTTAGCGGACCATACGGGCCGCGATGATCTTGTCCCAGGCCCTGGCGCCGCGGAACGGGCGGCTTTCCTCCGCTGGATGATTTACACCACAAGCAATATTTACCCAACCTACACCTACGCCGACGATCCCGCGCGGTTCGTACCCGACGCAGACGCGCGCGAGGGGTTTAAAGACACGGTCTTCGCCTACGGCGAAAAGCTCTATCGGATCTTGGATCAAGCGGCGGGAACGCCGTGGTTCTTGGGCGATCGCCTGTCGGCCATCGCTCTCTATCTCGGCATTCTCACCTGGTGGGAGCCGGGCTGGGCCTGGTTTGAAAGGGAAGCCCCAGCGCTCCGCCGCATCGCTGAAACCGTGAGGGCCCGGCCCGGTCTCGCCGCGGTCTATAAGAGAAACTCGCCGGCGGCCGCAATCGCCGCGGGATGATCAGCGGCCGAGCGCCTTTTGAACAAGGCCCATGATGCCGGTGAACCGCAGCCCGCCTTCTCGGATTGCGAGCGTGAAGCAGACGTGCCCTGCGTCGGCGACCGGTTGGTGCGTGTCGTCGGGGCCTTTCACAGCAAGATCGCCCGGTCCGAACGCCCCAGTTTCGTCCGTAAAGCCGCCCGCTAGAACGAGCGTGAGCTCAGTTCCGGAATGGCTGTGCCGCGGAACCGCGCAATCGGGCTGGATTCGATAGATTTCCGCGCTTGCCGCGCTATGAATGTCGAGCGGCAGACGGTGGATCCCCGGGCCCACCATGCGCCATCCTTTGTCCGACAGCGCGTAAAGCGCCGCCTCATGAACCGGCGCCGGAAGATCGAGCACCTCGTCGAGCGCCGTGGCGGCCGCTCCGGCCGCAGATTGATGGCTCGCCTGCGCCGCCTCGACGGCGTCGATCGCCTCCATCGCACGATCGATAGCGGACGCCGACAGGTCGACGGCGGCCTCTCGATCCAAGAACTCGCCAGCAATCGCTTCCCCTGTCGCAAGCGCCGCGGAGATCTCAGACCGAAGTGCCGCCTGGGTCTCGAGCAGCAGCGCAAACGCCGGGTCGAGC
>CAYYNG010000149.1:0-5347 GCA_964472435.1 uncultured Hyphomonadaceae bacterium
AGCCGGCGACCTGCGGATCGACGCGGCCGCCGGCCGCGTCCGGGTCGGCGACCGCGAGCTCAAAAAGGGCGAGGTCATCACCGTCGACGGTGCGGCGGGCGAGGTGCTCGCCGGCGAGATTAAGATGACCAAGCCCGATCTCTCGGGGGATTTCAGCGATCTTATGGCTTGGGCCGACAAGGTTCGGCGCTTGAACGTGCGCACAAATGCGGAGACGCCGGCGGACGTCGAGACGGCGAAGGGCTTCGGCGCCGAGGGCATCGGGCTTTGCCGCACCGAACACATGTTCTTCGACGCCGAGCGGATCCCGGCGGTTCGCGCGATGATCCTCGCCGAGGGGGAGACGGGCCGCCGCGCGGCGCTCGAGAAGCTGTTGCCGATGCAGCGGTCGGATTTCGAGGCGATCTTCCGCATCATGGAGGACCGGCCCTGCACGATCCGGCTCTTGGATCCGCCGCTGCACGAATTCCTGCCTCATACGGACGAGGACATCGCCGAGGTCGCAAAAACGTCGGGCTTTCCCGAGGCCGATCTGAAGCGCCGGGCGGCCGAGCTCCATGAAAGCAATCCCATGCTGGGCCATCGCGGTTGCCGGCTCGGCATCTCGTATCCCGAGATCTACGAGATGCAGGCCCGGGCGATTTTTGAAGCGGCGGCGACCGTTGCGAAAGAGACCGGCCGCCACCCGGTTCCCGAGGTCATGATCCCGCTGGTGGGCGCGCCGGCTGAGCTTACGATCCTGAAAGCGCGGGTCGACGCGGTCGCAGACGCTGTCTTTAAAGAGGCGGGCGTGACGGTCGATTACCTCGTCGGCACGATGATCGAGCTGCCGCGGGCGGCCCTCCGGGCCGGCGACATTGCGCAAGCGGCCGCCTTCTTCTCCTTCGGCACGAACGATCTGACCCAGACGACCCTGGGCATTTCGCGGGACGATGCGGGGTCTTTCCTCAAGACTTACGAGGAGAAGGGGATTTACGAACGCGACCCGTTCGTCACCCTCGATCAAGAAGGGGTCGGCGAACTCGTGCGGCTCGCCGCCGACCGGGGCCGGTCGACGCGACCAGGCATCAAGCTTGGGATCTGCGGCGAGCATGGCGGGGACCCGGCCTCGATCGCGTTCTGCCACGAGCTCGGCCTCGACTACGTCTCGTGTTCGCCCTACCGGGTGCCGGTGGCGCGTCTCGCCGCCGCCCACGCTGCCCTCGCGGACCGCTGATCAGGCTTCGGATGACGAATGATTAAATGTGCGTGACTGTTGCAGATGGGCAACAGCGACGCGCCCTTGGTCGGTGTGCTCCGATCAGGCGACCTGCTTTGGTTTCAGCAGGTTCGGTCGCCGCGCTTCGACTTTTCGCCGACGATTTCCCATAATGGCGCGGAAAGTATTTCCAAAAAGTTACCGGCAACCTTGGTCCGAGACTTGCGTTCAATAATTTGTAAAGCGAAACCGTCGGGCTGAACGACAGATCCCGGGGGCGTGCGAACGCCTCTGGGCTGGCCTCGGGCTTCAAGGGTTCGCCCGATTGCAGAGCGGTAGGACGGTTTGTTGTTAAAGTTTTGGAAACACTCTCGTCGGATTCTCCAGCGGTTGGACGCGGCCAAATATAAGGCCGCGCGCTGGTGGTTGGTGATGACGAACAAAGAGCAACGCGACATCCTCTATCGAGGAGCGACCCTTTCGCTCTGCGCCGTTGGTGCGGCCGTCGCCATGCCGGTGATCAGCATCCAACATGACGGCCAGCTCAAACGGGCGGCGTTCCGTTACGAGGCCCGGCTTCTCGCCGAAGCGCCCAGCGCGGGGGCCGCGCTCCGCAACGACGACGGGGCGCCAGCGCTTCTCGACCACACGTGGTTGCGAACCGTGGAGTACAGTCTCGAGCGCGATCCTCGCGCCTCGCTGAGCCGCTATTCCAAACGCGAACGCGACGGCGCGGCGCTGGCGACGGTGGCGAGCTTCCGCCCCTCGCACATGAGCGCGGCGGAGGACATCTCCGAAGAACACAAGTGCCTCTCTGAAGCGGTTTACTACGAAGCCCGAAGCGAGCGGGTGGAGGGGCAGCTCGCCGTGGCGGAGGTGGTTCTGAACCGCGTCGCCGATCACCGCTATCCGAATTCGGTCTGCGAGGTCGTCTATCAGGGCGCCACGCGGACGACCGGATGCCAGTTCACCTTCACTTGCGACGGTGCGTTGAACACGCCGCCGCGGGGCTGGCGGTGGGACGCGGCGAAAACGGTCGCCGCCCATGTCTTGATGGATCTTCACGAGCGACGCACCGGCGCAGCGACCCATTACCACGCGACCTATGTCGATCCGGTTTGGAACGCCGGCCTGATCCGGACGGAGCGGATCGGAACGCACATTTTCTATCGGTTCCCCAGGGGCGGGGAATGGGCGCGGGTTCGCCGCGCCCAGGCTGAACGGGCCCAACGTGATCGCCGCCGGAGCACGGCGGCGATCACCACCATTTCAGCCGATGCGCCGCGCCGGACGGCCTCGCTGCAAGCCATCGAAGCGGCGTCGCTCCAGCCCTAAAGCGTCGGTCTTTCGTTCCACTCCAGACCGTCGCTTTCGGTCCTTGTTTGATCGCACGCATCCGCTCGCAAACCAGTCCGTTTGCTCCGAACTTGCTTTAATCGCGGGCCGGCAGGCCTTTGGCGACCCGGCGCCGGATCAATCCCGGCAGGTAGCGGGCGAAGAACCGCGTTCGATCTGCATCCTTGCCAACGCCATAATGGATCTTGTCGCCATGGGCCGCGGCCCAGGCGCCCTCCGCGGCGAGAGAAACCGGGTAAACGGTGAGCCCGCCGCCCTCCAGGTCCTCCCGCATCCGATGGTTTGCAGACGCGCTATTGCCAATGTCCAAGATCGGGGTGTCGACGAACCAGGGCGCGAGGCTCGTGACCTTGACGCCCAAGGGCTCGAATTCCACTTCCAGCGCCTCTGTGAGCCCGCGCACGGCGAACTTTGTAGCGGAATAGACCGCAAGCTGAGGCGAGCCCACGAAGCCGGCCGTCGAGGCGACATTCACGATCCGCGCGCCGTTTGTGGATTTTAGGAGGGGCAAGGCGGCGTAGACGCCATTGACGACGCCTTTCACATTGATGTCGATGATGGCATCTGCGTCTTCTGGCGCGATGTCCTCGAACCAGCCATGCCGGCCGATGCCGGCATTGTTGAAAAGAACGTGCATCGACCCTTCGGTCGCCTCGGCGAAGGCGGCGATGGCCGCGGCCCAGTCGTCCCGGTTGCGGACGTCGAGCTTCGCCGCCAAGCAATTGTCACGACCGAGCTCCGCCGCAATCTCGCCGAGACCCGCTTCATTGATGTCGTAAAGCCCGGCGAACCATCCGCGCTTGATGAAGTATCGCGCCGTCTCCGCGCCGATGCCGGAAGCGGCCCCGGTGATAAAAATGCTCTTTCGGCCCCGCGCCTCGCCCATGGCTGTCACCCCTTTGTAATCTTTCCCCAGATCAGACGGCGTCGAGGCCAACGTCAAGGTTGGGCGCGGAATGGGTGAGGGCGCCGACAGAGATGACATCCACCCCTGTTTGGGCGATCGCCGAGACGGTCTCGAGCGTTACCCCGCCGGACGCTTCCGTCGTGCAGGCTCCGTCGACAAGCGCGACCGCCTCGCGCAGCGCATCGATGGACATATTGTCGAGGAGAACGGCGTCGGGCCCAAGGGGAAGGACCGCCCGGAGTTGGTCCAAAGTGTCGACCTCGACTTCCACCATTCGCAAGTGGCCGGCATAGGCGCGGGCCAGCTCCACCGCTTTTTCGATCGAGCCGCAAGCTGCGATGTGGTTGTCTTTGATCAAGATCGCGTCGTCGAGACCGTAGCGGTGGGACGTTCCCCCGCCGCACCGCACCGCCCGCTTTTCGAGCGCGCGGTGGCCGGGCGTCGTTTTCCGCGTGCAGACGATTTTCGCATTCGTGTGGGCGACCTGTTCGACATAGGCCGCCGTGAGCGTCGCCACGCCCGAGAGCCGCCCGATGAAATTCAACATTGTGCGCTCGGCCGTGAGGATCGACCGGGCCGGCCCGCTGAGGCAGGCGATGGTCTGGCCCGGTTGGAGCACGGCGCCGTCGCGGGTGTCCACCGTCACGCTCACGCCCTCGTCGATCAGGCGAAGCGCGTGGATCGCGGCGTCGAGGCCGGCGAGGCGGCCCGGTTCCCGCGCGCGGATCTCCGCCACCATCGAGGTGTTGGCGGCGATCGTCGCGTCGCTGGTGAGATCTCCGGCGCGGCCGAGATCTTCGGCGAGGGCGAGCCGGACGATCGGGTCCAGGATGATGGCGGGCAGCGGTGGCGGCGTCATGACGGCGGGTCCTCGAATATGGGGCCGTCGGGACCCCGTCGCAGAAAAGTCCTGGCCGGGGTTCCGGGGGCCGGGTGATCGGCGCGGAAGTGCCCGCCGCGGCTTTCGGTTCGTCGAAGCGCGGCGGCGACGATGATGCGCGCAGCGACAAGGCCGCGCGCCGGGCCGTGGCGCGCTTCGGCGGCGTCGATTTCACCGAGCACGCGCGCAAGGCCCTCGCCCTGCCGGATAACGCCGCAATCCTCGGCCATGCGGCCGCGAAGGGTTTGCAGCGCATCGTCGGGCAGGTCGTTCGGTGCGAAGCCGCGGCTGGTGTTCGGATCGGCGAGCGCGGCCTCGCGCAGCCGTTCGCCGATTCGGGCCGCGAAGACCACCGCCTCAAGCAGCGAGTTCGAGGCGAGGCGGTTCGCGCCATGGGCGCCGGTCGAGGCGCATTCGCCGCACACTGACAGGCCCTCGAGGCTGCTGCGGCCCCAAATGTCGGAGGCGATGCCGCCCATATGGTAGTGCATCGCCGGCGCGACCGGCATGGGCTGGCGCCGGGGATCGAGGCCGGCGGCCCGGCAAGCGGCGAAAACCGTGGGAAAATGCTCAGGAAAGGCGTCGCCGACCGCCTCTCGCGCGTCGAGGAACGCGCCGCGGCCGGCCGCCCGCTCGGCGTGGATGGCGCGGGCCACCTCGTCCCGCGGCGCAAGCTCCGCGGCGGCGTGGTACCGGGCCATGAAGGGCTCGCCGTCCGCGCCCACGAGGATCGCGCCTTCGCCGCGCAGGGCCTCCGTCGCCAGGGGGGCGGGGTCGAGCGCGACATCTAGGGCGGTGGGGTGGAATTGAATGAATTCGGGATCGGCGATCAGAGCGCCTGCGCCATAGGCCATGGCCAATGCGTCCCCGCGCGCTTCGGCGGGGTTGGTGGTGACGCGGAAGAGGCCGCCTGAGCCGCCGGCGCAGAGCACGGTTTCGCGCGCCGCCGCGGTGTCGAAGCGGCCGTCGGGGCCCTGCAACACCGCGCCGGCGACGCGTCCCGCCC
>CAYYNG010000150.1:0-5325 GCA_964472435.1 uncultured Hyphomonadaceae bacterium
CGCCGTAGCGTCTCCGAAGCGTCGGGCGCCCGCGCCATTCAGCCGAAAGTCGACAGCCGGCGTGTTATCGCGCGAATCAAAGCCTTGGCTGGCGGTGGCGATATCCGAACCGGCGACGACGGGGTCTTCATCAATCACCAATGGCTCGCCTGTCTCAATATCGTACAGCAGCTCAAACCCCGGCGGCGGGCGGCCCGAGAGGGCGGTCTGCAGCGAAGACGGCGTTGAGTCGACGAGGTTGAACGTCATCCGACCGGCCCGGCTGAGAATATCTTTGAGCCGCTGCGGGTCGGCCTCGCCCGGGGCTTCCAGGATGATCCGCGTCTCGCCCTGGGGCTGGACCGTGATTTCGGCGACGCCGTTCGGATCGATGCGGCGGGAGACGATCTCCATCGCCTTGTCTCGGGCGTCTGCGACCTCCGCTTCCCGAGCCGCAGGCGTGAGCTGCAGCTCCATGACGCCGGGCCGCGGCTGGGTGATCTCGAACAGCCGCGCGCCGCCGATCGTGCCGGCGACCGTCGTGTTCAACGGCCGAATGCGTCTCAACGCTTCCTCGACGTCCGGGTCATCGCCCTGCAGTTCGATCCGGAGCCGGTCTCCGACAATTTCTGAGATCTGCGGGACGCGCGGCCGCCCCCGCAGCGCGTCGCCGACGTCGCGGCGGATGATCGATAGGCGATTGGCGGCCACTTCGTCGGGGTTGATCTCCATGAGGAGATAAACACCGCCCTGAAGGTCGAGCCCGAGATTGACCTTGCCGTTCGGTAGAAAGCCGGGCCAGTTCGAGGCCTCGGCCGCCGCCACGGCCCTCTCATATGCCGCCGTCGCCGCCGGCGCGTCGGAGGACGGCGGGCGGGGCGGCAGGCCAAGCTCGGCGTCGGTGAAAAGGTTCGGCAAGGCCAGAAGCCCGCCGGTCAGCAGCGTCAACAAAATGAGCGCAATCTTCCAGGGTGGGAACTGCAACATGGCGGGCTGGCCGATCTATGCGGGCTTGGAATCGTTTGCGGCGACGGGTTGGCCTTTGCCCCGCACGTCCGCCACCATCGTCTTCACAACCCGGACCTGGACATTGTCGGCGAGTTCGACCGTCAATTCTGTCTCCCCCGCCTTCGTCACCTTCCCGATCAGGCCGCCGGAAGTGATGATCGTGTCGCCCCGTTTGATGGCCTCGAGCATCGCCTGGTGCTCCCGCCGGCGCTTTTGCTGAGGCCGGATCAACAGGAAATAAAAAATCGCGATCAGCGGCAAAAAGAAAAGAAGCTGTTGAAGAATGAGTGCGCCGCCGGACGGACCAGCGGGTTCCTGCGCCATCGCAGCGCCGCTCAAAAGCCCTGTCGCAACGAGGACTGCGGCTGTTTTTTCAATCATGTCGCGCATCGTCCCTCCTAGTCGCGAGTCGGCGGCAGATATAAGGACCGGCCCGCCCCATGGCAAACCGGTCGCGCTGCGACGAAATCAGAGCGCCTTAGCCTGCCCGGTGACCAAGGGCGGCGCCTCGAGGGGGGCCGAGGGGACGCCGTCGGGCGTGTCGACGCCGAACCGCGCAAGATGCCCCGCCATGCCGGCGACGATCACGCCGCCTGGCGCAAGCTGGCCGAGGAGCGCGGCCGGCGGTTCGTCCACCGCGCCCGCCAAAACGACGCCGTCGAAGCCGCCCGCTTCCGGCGCTCCCTCGAGCCCGTCGCCATAGCGGATTTGGGCATTGGCGACCCCATTCACCGCAAGCCTCTCGCGGGCCTCCGACGCGAGCCGGCCGAACCGCTCGAACGCGATCACCTCGCCCGAAAGCTCCGCGGCGAGTGCGGCGGAATATCCCGAACCGGCGCCCACAACTAAAAGCCGCCCCAGCCGGCCGCGCCCCGCCATCACGGCTTGAAACAGAGCGCCCAGAACTACCGGCCGGAGAGAGATCTGCCCGCAGCCGATGGGCGCAATGACGTCCTCAGCGCCAAGGCTCGCATATTCCGGCGCCAGATAGTCGGCGCGCGCCACCCGCTCCATCGCTGTCATGACCGCTCGGTCCGTCACCCCGTGTCGCCGAAGCGCCAAAAGCAGCCGCGCGGCCAGCGACGGGTCGTCGATCAGGCGTCCCATGCGTGGTCCATGCCCTCGAGATAGCTGCGATGGGTCATGTCGAGGTGAAGCGGGGTGACGGAGACATGGCCGTCATAGACGGCGCGCAGGTCCGTGCCTTCGGGCGGGTTCGATAGCCGGCCATTATAGGCGATCCAGACATAGTCGTTGCCGCGGAGGTCGGTCCGCGTGTGGGTCTCGATCACCATATTGTCGCGAAAGCCCTGGCGGGTGACCTGCACACCGGCGACTTCGTCCGGATCCCGATCCGGAAAATTGACATTGATCACCACATCGCTCGCCCAGCCGCGCGCGATGAGCGGCCGCAGGGTCCGCGCGCCCCAAGCCTCTGCGGTTTCCCAAGGCAGCGAGCCCGGCCCGCGGAAATTCTTGGATTGGCTGAGTGCAACGCTCGGGAATCCCGCCTGCATGCCCATGAAGGCCGCGGCCACCGTCCCGGACAACGACGTGTCCTCGGCCATATTCTGACCGTTGTTGACCCCTGAAAGAATGAGGTCCGGCGGGGTCTCCCGCATCAGTTTCTGGACGGCGATTAAGATGCAGTCCGTCGGTGTTCCGGAGACGCCGAAGCGCTGCTCGTCCGCTTTGCGGATGCGGACGGGGTCGGTCAGCGTCAAGGATCGCGCCTTGCCGGATTGTTCGAACTCGGGCGCGACGATCCAAACATCGTCTGAAAGCTCCCGCGCGATCTTTTCCAAGACCGCTATGCCCGGCGCGTGGATGCCGTCGTCGTTTGTGAGGAGAATTCGCATTCAGCCCGCGCTCGTGATCCGTTCCAAACCGCCCATATAAGGGCGCAGCGCCTCGGGCACGGTCACGCTTCCATCAGCTTCTTGATAGTTTTCGAGAACGGCGACCAGCGTCCGCCCCACGGCGAGGCCCGAGCCGTTGAGGGTATGGACGAAGTCCGGCTTTGGCTTTGGATTGTCCTCCGTAGGCGCCGGCCGCCAGCGCGCGTCCATTCGCCGGGCTTGGAAATCCCCGCAATAGGAGCATGACGAGATTTCGCGATAGGTCCCCTGGCTCGGCAGCCAGACCTCGAGGTCGTAGGTCTTCCGAGCGCCAAAGCCCATATCGCCGGTGCAAAGAAGCATCTTGCGATAGGGCAGCCTTAGCTCTTGCAGCACCGCCTCTGCGCAGCCGGTCATCCGCTCAAGCTCTGCGAGCCCCGCCGCCTCGCCGGCGACTACCGAGACGAGCTCGACTTTGTTGAACTGGTGGAGGCGGATCATGCCCTTTGTGTCGCGCCCCGCGCTCCCAGCTTCCGAGCGGAAACAGGGCGTGTGCGCCGTCATCCGGATCGGCAGCTGGCCGGCGTCGAGGATCTGCTCGCGAACGAGATTGGTGAGGGAGATCTCAGAGGTCGCGATCAGCCAGTGAGCGTCGGTTGTTTGAAACGAATCTTGCCCGAATTTTGGAAGCTGTCCGGTGCCCAGCATGGCCAAGGACCGGACCAGAATCGGCGGTGAAACCTCCTCTTAGCCATGCTCGCCGGTCTGCAGATCCAGCATGAAAGCCGCGAGCGCCCGCTCCAGCTTCGCGAGCCCACCGCGCAGCGCGACGAAGCGGGCCCCGCTCATCCGCGCCGCGCCTTCGAAGTCCATGAGCGGCTGGCCGAGCGAATTGGTCAGCGCGTGGCCAAGATCGTCATGGGGCTTCGGCTCGAAGGCGAGCGCCGTCGGCTGGCCCCAGCGCGACACCTCGACATTCTCATCCTCGCTTTCGCCGATCGGCACGTCGGCCAGGGGCGCGTTGGGCAATCCGAGGAGGATCTCGTCAAGCTTCGCCTTCGCCTCCGCCTCCCGCTCGCCCGCCGCCTCGATCTCCGCTTTCGCTTGCGCCACCTCGGCGCGCAGCCGCTCGAACGCCGCCTCGTCGCCCTTCGCTTTCGCCTGGCCGATGAGTTTGGAGTCGCGATTACGGGTCTGCTCGGCCTCCTGCTTTGCGGTCACCGCCGCGCGCACGGCCTCGTCAAGGGCCAGGATCTCCGGTGTCTGCGGCGCGAGCCCGCGGGACGCCCAGGCTTTGTCGAACAGGTCCGGGGTGTCGCGAATGGCGCGGAGATCGAACATCGAAGGATCCTCTCAGTCCGGCCGTCTCTAAGGGCGGCGGCGCGCGGCGTCCAGCCGCCCTACTCGGCGGCCGCCTCGCGTTCGGCGTCGTCGCGCGCCCGGGCCCGCTCAATCAATACAACGCACCAGATGCTCGCCTCGTAGAGCACCATTACGGGCGCGGTCAGCATCAGCTGGGAGACGACGTCGGGCGGGGTGAAGAACGCAGCGAAGGCGAGAATGCCGACCAGCGCGTACTTCCGGCCCTTGCGCAGCGTATCAGCCTCCACGATCCCGGCCTTGCCGAGGAGGCTGAGGATCACTGGCAGTTGAAACGAAAGGCCGAAGGCGAGCATCAGCGCCATCACGAGAGAGAGATATTCCGAGACCCGGGGCAAAAGCTGAATCACTGCCTCCCCGCCCGTGATCTGTTCCTGGGCGAGGGCGAACCGCGCGACGAAAGGCAGCATGACGACATAGACGAACGCCGCCCCTGCGGAGAACAAGACCGGCGCAGCGACCAGAAACGGCCACAGCGCGCCGCGCTCATTGCGGTAAAGCCCTGGTGCGACAAAGGCATAGACTTGATAAGC
Source organism: uncultured Hyphomonadaceae bacterium (assembly GCA_964472435.1). Lineage (GTDB taxonomy): Bacteria > Pseudomonadota > Alphaproteobacteria > Caulobacterales > Hyphomonadaceae > CAYYNG01. Next base: position 4,739 of record CAYYNG010000150.1, read on the forward strand.
GACGACCGGGAACGCGAGAAACAGCCCTGCGAACAGGGCGAGCTTCAGTTTGGCGAAGAAAAACTCAAGCGGGCCGGTGAAGATCAGCTCCAGCGGCGCGTCGCCGCGATTGGCGCTGGCGGCCTCGGCGAAGGGGATAAGCAAGAAATTATAGATCTGCGTTGCGAACGCGTAACAGAAGATCGCGGCGACGATCAGCGCCAGCATCGCCTTGATCAATCGCGCGCGCAGTTCGGTGAGATGCTCGAGCAGCGGCGCGCGGCTCGCCTCCATCTCATCCTCGTCCGCCAGGATCTCCGGGCCGTGGGGGTCCTCGCCCACGCTCAAGAGGCCTTATCATGACGCATAACGGAGTCGTTGATCTCATGCTCGGCTATCACAAGGTCGTCGGCCGCTTGTTTGACGGCGTTCTCCTGCTTTAGGCTCTCGATCTCCTTGCGCAGCTCATCAAGCTCGGCCTGCCGGGCGAGATCGTCGAACGCGGCCTGAAATTCCCTCGCCATGGCCCGGCCCTTGGCGACGAACTGCCCCAGCTTTCGCATCATCAGCGGCAGCTCCTTCGGCCCGCCGACGCTCAACGCCGCCCC
>CAYYNG010000151.1:0-5258 GCA_964472435.1 uncultured Hyphomonadaceae bacterium
CGACATTGGTGGGCGGGGTCTCGAAATCCTTCGGCACCGAGGAGACGCTCTACAATCTCGCCCGCGCGCGCAATTGGCTCGAAGCCGCGCTCGGCCCCTCCCATACCGGCCATTTGGCGGTGGTGACGGCCAATCCGGACAGGGCCCGCACCTGGCTAGGCGAGGGCGCCGACGCCGCGCGCTTCCTCGATCTTCCCGAAACGGTCGGCGGGCGGTTTTCCATTTGGTCGGCGGGCTCGGTCGCCTGCGCCATCGCCCTTGGCCTTGAGACGGTCCGCGCGTTCCGGGCCGGTGCGGCGGCGATGGACGACCATGTCCGGACCGCGCCGCTCGCCGAAAACGCCGCCGTCCAACTCGCCCTTCTCGACTATTGGAACCGAAGCGTTTTGGGCGCGCCCATGCGCGTCATGGGGGCCTACGCCCGGCGGCTGCGCATGCTGCCGGCCTACCTTCAACAGCTTGAAATGGAGTCGAACGGCAAGTCCGTCGGCCCCGACGGCGAACCCGTCGAGGCGGCGACCGCGCCGGCGCTTTGGGGCGGCGAAGGCACGATCGGCCAGCACTCTTACCACCAATGGCTGCACCAGGGGACCGACGCGGTCCCCGTGGAGTTCCTTCTCGCCTTCGACAAAGGCGCCGACGCGGCCGGCCAAACCGCCCTCGCCGCCCATGCCCTCGCCCAGGCCGAAGTGCTGGCGAACGGCCGCAATCTCGCCACCGTCGCGGCCGAAGAGCCGGGCCTCGCCGAGGCCGTCGCGCGGCAAAAGGTGCATGCCGGCGAGCGGCCCTCGACCTTCCTCTTTCACCCCGACTTCGGCCCCCACGCTCTCGGCGCGCTGATCGCGCTCTACGAGCACCGGACCTTCCTGGCCGGCCGGCTTTGGGGCGTGAACCCGTTCGACCAATGGGGCGTGGAGCGCGGCAAGACCATGGCGGGGCGGATCAACAGCGCGCTCACCCGCAACATGACCCTGGACGATCCGGCGACCGCGCGGCTTGCTGCGCCCTTGCGCCGGACGAGTTGAATCCCGGGACAAGCCGCGATCCATCCCTCGATCGCGGATTGGAGCGGATTGGATAAGCCGACAGGGCCGGCCTAAAGAGACCGCAAGAACCCCGAAATAGACGCGGTTCGAAAGACGCGCGCTTGACCGACGTCGCGGCGCCTTCGCTTCCCTCGTCGAAACGTAAGAGGGAGCCCCCGACCATGAGCGTCACCTACACCCAGCACGATGCCGTCGCCTTGATCCACATGGACGACGGCAAAGCCAACGCCGTAAGCCACGATTTGCTCGGGGCCCTGCACACCGCGCTCGACCGCGCTGAAGCGGCGGCCAAAGCCGTCGTCCTCGCCGGCCGGCCCGGACGCTTCTCGGCCGGGTTCGATCTTAACGTCATGCGCGGAGCGAGCGCCGACGAGGTTCAGGGCCTTGTCAAAGCCGGCGGCGAGGCGGCGCTGCGGCTCTATTCCTTCCCCCTTCCCGTTGTCGCCGCCTGTACGGGCCACGCCATCGCCATGGGGTGTTTCCTGCTTCTCTCGTGCGACACCCGGATCGGCGTCGCCGGCGATTTCAAGATCGGTGCGAACGAAACCGCGATCGGCATGGTGTTGCCGCCGTTTGGTTTGGAGCTCGCAAAAGCGCGCCTTGCGCCAACGCGGTTCACCCGGGCGATCGTCCAGGCCAAGCTGTTCGACCCCAAGGCCGCGGTGGACGCCGGCTATCTCGACCAGACGGCCGAGCCCGAGGCCTTGATCGAAACGGCCCTCGCCGAAGCCGCGCGCCTGGGCGAGCTGCCTGGCGGGGCCTATAAAGGGAACAAATTGGCGATGCGCCAGGCGACGATCGAGGCGATCCGCGCAACGCTCTAGGCCCACGGCGCGCCGAATTCACTTGGCGCCGGACGTCATTTGCGCCGAGAGTGTCGGGCATGACGTCGACGCCGCGCCGATTGCCGCTACGAAGCGTCCTTGGTTTCGCCGGCATCGGGTTTCCCTTGGCGGCGGTCGGGCTGCCGGTTTCGGTGTTCCTGCAGCCCTTCTACGCCGGCGAGATGGGTTTGGGGCTCGCCGCCACCGGTCTCGTTTTCATGTTCCTTCGGTTTTGGGACCTCGGGACCGATCCGGTGATGGGCTTCCTCGTCGACCGGCGGCCTTCCCGCTTCGGCCGCGTTCGGCATTGGCTCGTGATGAGCGTGCCGACGCTGATGCTGGCGACCTACTTCCTCTATATGCCGGGGCGGGAACCCGTCAGCGTTTCCTATCTCGCGGGCTGGCTCGCTCTTTTTTACATCGGCTTTACGCTATTGCAGACGCCGCATGCAGCCTGGGTGCCGGCCCTCGCACACGATTATGATGAGCGATCCCGCCTCTTTCAGTGGCGGGAGATCATCAATATCGCCTCCCTCCTTTCGATCCTCGCTTTGCCTGCGATTCTCGAGATCGCCTTCGGTTTCGATCTGCATCGGCAGATCATGGTGATGGGCGTTTTGTTCATGATCGGCCTGCCGCTCACGGTGGCCGCCGCTTGCCTCTTGACGCCCGACCCCCCGATGCCGGACAGCGACCGCCTTTCCGCGGACTACAGCCCGCAGGCGATCTGGGAGGCGTTTCAAAACCCGACCCTTTGGCGGATCGTCGGAATCGAGGTCGCGGTCGGGGTCGCGATTTCGTCGACGGCGGCGACTTACCGGTTCGCGGCGCAATGGGGATTCGGCGTCGGCCAGGGCGCGTCGGCTGTGCTGATGCTGTTCTTCATTTCGGGCTTCTTCGCCCTGCCCCTTTGGCTGCGGTACGCCCAACGGACCGAAAAACACATCGCCATGCGGCTCGTCTGCATCTGCGCGGCGCTGTCATTTCTCGCCTATATGCCGCTGTCGCTGATCGGCGGACCATGGCTCTTGGTGATCGGCGCGGCGGTCAGCGGGCTTTCGTTCGGCACGCCCTACGCGCTCGGCCGGTCCATGATGGCGGACGTGATCGAGCACGAGACCCTGCGCACCGGCCAGGACCGCTCGGGCCTCTACTACGCGCTGATGTCGAGCGCGACGAAGAGCGGGATCGCGCTAGCCGTCGCGATCAGCTATTTTCTGCTGCAAGCTGCGGCGGGCTTCGACCCCTCGCCGGGCGCCGAGAACGGGCCCGCGCAGATCCGCGGCTTGATGCTTATCTTTGTCGGCGTGCCGACCGTCGCCTTTCTTTGCGCGGCGGCTTTATCGTGGAACTACCCGATCACCCGCGACGTCCAGGCCGCAATCGGCGCGAAGCTCCGGGGCGCGCGCGCGCCTGCAGACGAGGCCGCCGACCCTCTCACGCAGGCGTGAGCGCGCGTGCTTTGCGCGGGCCGGGCGCCGGCGGTTTAGTCTCCGAAACAATCCTCAGCCGCCGGACGACCCCATGGCCGACACCCTGACCGGGCCCCTCTCCCCCGCAAAGACCGACGCCCCCGCCGGCCATTTCGACGTCGCCATTATCGGCTCGGGGATCGCGGGCTCCATGCTCGCCTGCATCCTTGCGAAAGCCGGCCAGAAGGTCGTCCTCTACGACGCCGGGACCCACCCGAAATTCGCGATCGGCGAATCCATGATCCTCGAGACCTCCGAGATCATGCGGAGCCTCGCGCTACTTTTCGACGTGCCCGAGCTCGAATATTTCTCAGCCGAGAACTTCCTCCCCCTGATCGGCCCCAGCCACGGCGTCAAACGCCATTTCGGCTTTCTGAGCCAGCGTCCCGGCAAGCCCCATGACCCGGCGGACACCGTCCAAGCGGTCATCCCGAAAGCCCCCTACGGCCACGAACTGCATATCTACCGCCAGGACTCCGACGCCTTCTACTGCGCCGCCGCCGTCCGCTATGGCGCGACCGTCTTCCAGACGACCCCGGTCACCGGCGTCGAGACCGACGCAGGCGGCGTCGCCGTCCAGGCCCCCAATGGACGCTCGGCCCGGGCGAGCTTCGTCGTCGACGCGGGCGGCATGCGCTCGGTCCTCGCCGAGGCGATGGGCGTGCGCCGCCGCAACCTCCAGGCCCAGTCCCGCGCCCTCTTCACCCATATGACCGGCGTTGAACCGCTTAAGGCCGCGCGCGCCGGCGGGCCGGCGGGCCTCCCCTTCTCCATGGCCGAGGGCACGCTCCACCACGTCTTCGAGGGCGGCTGGATGTGGGTGATCCCCTTCGACAACCACCCCGACGCGATCAACGATCTCTGCTCGGTCGGCCTGATGCTCGACCCGCGCATCCACCCGCCGCGGGAGGACCTCTCCCCCGAAGAGGAATTCCGCGCCTTCATCGCGAAGTATCCCGACATGGCCGAACAATTCGCCGAGGCGCGGGCGGTGCGCGAATGGGTCCGCGCCCCCCGCATCCAGTATTCCGCCACCGCCGCCGCGGGCGAGCGCAGCTTCATCCTGGGCCATGCCGCGGGCTTCATCGACCCGCTCTTCTCAAAAGGGCTCTATACCAGCCTCGCCTCCATCCTCGGCGTCGGCAAAGCCCTGATCGCCGCCAAGGAAGACGGCGACTATTCCCCCGAACGATTCCGAGGGGCCGAGGCCACGACGCTGCGCTATATCGCGGCGAACGACCGGCTGGTCGCGAACGCCTATAAGAGCTTCGCCGCGCCGCGGCTGTGGCGGCGCTATTCGGCGCTCTGGATCTTGGGCGCCTATCTCGAACTGGTCCGCCTCACCACCTACCGGATCGAACTGATCGACCGGGCCGCGACCCCCGAAGCCCGCCGCGCGATCGAGACGCCGGAGCTTGGCCTTGTCGGCGGCGGCTACGCCCCGTTCAAAGCCCTCGCAGACCAAGTCGACGCCATTGTCGAGCGGACCGAGATCGACAATCCGGCCGCGATCGATGCGGCGATCGCTGAGATCGACGCGCTTTACCGCGCCGCCGATTGGATGCCCGGAAGCCATAAAGCCCTCGCCTTCGGCGCGACCCACCTGCCGCGGCGCAAATTCACCCCGAACCTCCTCCTCCGCAAAGGCGGCCTCATGGGCCGGCCGGACTATCGGGACCACTTCTTCCGCGGCGTCTCCGCCCCGCGCCTTGCCTGGTTCATGCTGTCCGAACAGGTGCGCTATTCCCGCGCCGCAATGGCGCGGCGCAAACGGCGGGCGTTTCGCGGGGCGGTTTAGGGGCGGGGGCGTCCGGTTTGGGTCAGGGGCGGAAATTGGCGCTGGAGAGTGCGGGCGGCCCCCTTTGGCCCTTCCGCGCCACTCGTGTCGTTACACCGAGCGGCGGATCACCATTCAT
>CAYYNG010000152.1:0-5251 GCA_964472435.1 uncultured Hyphomonadaceae bacterium
GTCCGCCTCTCCGACAATCGCGGATATGTCTTCGCTCATCCTATATGTCCTACTTCACTCACGCCGCTTCAAGCCCTAGCTCTAGGCGAGATCATGACCGAGCGCGATCCGAAATCCACCCCCCAAGCTCTTGCTGGCGTTGAGGCGACACTTCGCGCCATCATGGGCGACGATCGCTCCGATCGGAAGTTACCTCCCGTTCATTTGTGGCATCCCGAACATTGCGGCGACATCGGAATGGAGATCCGCGCCGACGGATCGTGGTGGCATGAAGGGATCCGCATCCGTCGGGAGAAGCTGGTCCGTTTGTTCTCCACCATCCTGCGGAGGGACCCCGACGGGCGGATCTACCTCGTCACCCCCTTTGAGAAGGTGGTGGTGCACGTCGCCGACGCGCCGTTTCTCGCCGTTCGGCTCGACCGAATCGGCGATGCAGGCCGGGATCAAAAACTGGCGTTCTTGACGAATGTCGGCGATCTCACAATCGCGGGCGCGGATGCGCCCTTGCGCGTAGAGACCGACCCTACGACCCTGGAGCCGTCGCCTTACGTGCTGGTGCGCGGCGGGCTGGAGGCGAAGCTGACGCGCCCGGTCTTCTATGAGCTGGCGGGCATCGCCGAGCCCAACCCCGACAATGGCGGCGCGACTTTGGGCGTTTGGAGCGGCGGGGTCTTTTTCGATATCGGGCCGTCCGGGCTGGACTGACGGGCGATTGCTATGGCTTGGGCCGGTTTTGACGATTTTCTGAGCCGCGCGGCGGAGCGGCTCGATCCGGTTTCGGGACCGGCGCGGTTGCCGGAGGGCGGCGATCTCGACCTGGTCCCGGCCGAAAAAACGCGCGCGATCCGGCCGGCGGCGGTGCTGATCGGCGTTGTTCCGAAAGGCGACGATCCTGTCGTCGTGTTGACCCAGCGCCCCGAGACCATGTCGACGCATGCGGGCCAGGTGGCTTTTCCCGGCGGCAAGGTCGACCCGACCGACGCCGACGCGGTGGCCGCCGCCTTGCGCGAGGCGGACGAGGAGGTGGGTGCGGCCCCGGATCAGGTCCAGCTGATCGGCCGGTCAGGGCCCTACATCACCGGCTCTGCGTTTCGCATCACGCCCGTGGTCGGCCTTTTGCCAGAGGGCTTCGATCCGACGCCGGATCCGATCGAGGTCGCCGCAGTGTTCGAAACGCCCCTCGCGTTTCTCATGAACCCCGTCAATCACGAGCAGCGGCAGACCGATTGGAACGGCGCAAAACGGCACTACTACGCCATGCCGCACAACGGGCGCATGATCTGGGGCGTGACCGCGGGCATAATCCGCGCTCTCTACTTGCGTCTCTACGGGGAGGGGGAGGATTAAGCATGGCCTATCGCATTCTTCTCGAATTGGCGCTGTTCCTGTCGCCATTCGCCACGTTCGGTGTTTATCGGATGCTCGTTAACGAGGCGGAGGCGGAGGGGCGCGACGTCTGGCCGATCCGCCGCCTTTTCCTCGTCGGTGTTGTGCTGGCCGGCGGAGTGTGGGTCTACTTCATCCTTCGCGAAGACCGCCAGCGCGGCGTTTGCCGCGAACCCGCGCGTTTCGAGGATGGCGTCTTGATCCCGGAGCGGCTTTATCCGTGCGAGGTCGACGTGGCCCGCGCGTCCGCCGCCGTATGACCGATCTCGGCGCGCCGGATTGGCTCTTCGATGATCGAACGCGGACGGTTGTCGCCGCACTCGAGGCCGCGCGGCCAGGCGGCGCCCGTTTCGTGGGCGGCTGCGTCCGCAACACGCTTATGGGCCGGCCTGTCGACGACATCGACATCGCCACGCAGCTTCGTCCCGAGGAGACGCTCGGGGCGCTCGATAAAGCCGGCGTTCGCGCCGTCCCGACGGGTCTCGACCATGGCACGGTGACCGCCGTCTCCGGGGGCAAGCCCTTCGAGATCACTTCGCTGCGACGGGACGTGGAAACCGACGGCCGGCGGGCGGTGGTGGCCTATACCGAGGATTGGTCGGCGGACGCGCAGCGTCGCGATTTTCGGCTGAATGCGATCTATGCGGCGCCCGACGGGGCCGTGTTCGATCCCACGGGCGGGGGGGTGGAGGACGCTAAGAGCGGGGCCGTGATCTTCATTGGCGACGCGGAGACGCGGCTCCGCGAGGATTATCTGCGCATTCTCCGATTTTTCCGATTCAACGCCTGGTACGGGGCAGGGATCGACCCCGCGGGCTTGGCCGCCTGCGAAGCCCAACGCGATGGCCTCGGCCGGATCGCGGCCGAGCGGATCTGGAAGGAGTTCTCGAAGCTGTTGGCCGCGCCGCGCCCCGCCGCAGTGCTTCGCGCCATGGCCGATATTGGTGTTTTGGCCGTCCTCGCCGACGATCTGCGGGTCGATGGGCGGGCGAGGCGCCTCGAGGAGATAGAAACGCAGGCGAACATCGCGCCTGAAGCTCTGCGTCGTTTAATGTCGCTTGTCCCAAGGCGCCCCGAAACGGCCCGCGCGCTGTCCGATCGCCTTCGCCATTCTAACGCCGAGCGGGCCCGTCTCGCCGATTGGGCGGGGGACCCGACGCAGATTGCGAGCGACATGCCGCCGCCGGCCGCCCGCGCCGCCATCTACCGGCTGGGCGCAAAAACCTTCGTAGACCGGGGCTTGCGCGAATGGTCGGCGGGGGCGGGCGGCGGCGGCGATGAAGCCTGGCGCGAACAGCTGACGCTCGCTCAGACGTGGAGCCCGCCGGAGTTCCCCCTTTCCGGGGCGGATGCGGCGCAGGCCGGGATCGCGCAGGGGCCGGACGTCGGCCGCGCCTTAAGGGCCGCCGAAGCCTGGTGGATCGCGGCGGACTTTCCCGATGACCGCCCCGCTTTGCTGGAGGCGATGGTGCGAGCCGGCGAGCGGAGGTCCTAGCCTAAGGCCATTTCACGACCGGCGGCATCGACGACAAGATCGAGGCGACATTGCCCCCGGATTTCAGTCCGAATGTCGTCCCGCGGTCGTAGAGCAGGTTGAACTCTACATATCGCCCGCGGCGGACGAGCTGCTCCTCGCGCTCGGCCTCCGACCAGCTTTCCGCCATCCGGCGGCGCACGATCTCGGGATAGACGGCGAGGAAGGCGCGCCCCACGTCCTGGGTGAAGGCGAAATCCGCCGCCCAGTCTCCACTATCGTGACGGTCGTAGAAGATCCCGCCGACGCCCCGGGGCTCGTCTCGATGGGCGAGGTGGAAATACTCGTCGCACCAGGCTTTGTAGCGGTCGTAGTCGGCGACGGCATGGGCCTCGCATGCCGCTTTCATGGCGGCGTGGAACGTCTGCGCGTCCGGCGCGTCCTGGCGGCGTTGATCGTCGAGAAGGGGGGTGAGGTCGGCGCCGCCCCCGAACCAAGTCTTCGACGTTACGATCATCCGGGTGTTCATATGAACGGCGGGGATCCGCGGATTGACCATGTGCGCGATGAGCGAGATCCCGCTCGCCCAGAACCTGCCGCCATTGTCATCCGCGCCGGGGATCTGTGAGCGGAAGTCGTCTGAGAAGACGCCGTACACGGTTGAGACGTGGACGCCGACTTTCTCGAACACGCGGCCGCGCATCGTCGCCATGACGCCGCCGCCGAGATCCTCGGATCCGTCGCCGCGCCGCCAGGGTACGCGCTCGAAGCGACCAGGTTCGCCGCGATAGAGCGGCGGGCCCGACTCGTCTTCGATCGCTTCGAAAGCTGAGATGATCTCGCCTTGCAAGGCTTCGAACCAGGCCTTGGCGGCGGCCTTTTTTTCTTGGGTATCCATGTCGGTCATGGACGCCTTTTGGCGCCGTCTTGCGAAGGGGACAAGCGGCGACTTGCCAAGGCCCTGCGCCCGGGATAACCGACCAACATTGGGATCGGCGTGTGTTTGCGTCGTTGCGCCGCAATACGCAGCGGCCCGCCTGATATATTTAAAGTCACACGAGTGTTTAAAAGAGACGAGGTTGTTGTGAGCGACGCTGTAGATCCCGCCACCGACGCCGTAGACGAAGACCGGCGCGATTTCATCCACGTTGTGACGGGCGCGACCGCCGCCGCCGGGGCGGGCCTGGTGGGTTGGATGTTTGTGGATCAGATGAACCCGGCCGCCGATACGAAAGCCGCGTCCAGCCTCGAGGTGGACGTCAGCAACGTTCCGGAAGGCGGGGAGATCCGTGTCCTGATCGGGGGCAAGCCGTTCTTTATTCGTCACCGCACGCAGGCTGAGATTTCGGCGGCGCAATCGGTCGATTTGAAAGTGCTTCCCGATCCTCAAACCGACGAGCAGCGGCTGGTTCCCACCCCGGACGGCTCCCTCAACCCCAACATTTTGATCACATCGGGCGCCTGCACCAATTTGGGTTGCGTGCCGGTGGGGCCTTCGCAAGGCAATGTCGGTGATTTCGGCGGCTGGTACTGCCCGTGCCACGGGTCGCATTACGACACTTCGGGTCGCATTCGCCGCGGTCCCGCCCCGGCGAACCTGCCGGTTCCGGCTTATGAATATGTATCCGCGGACGTCGTTCGTATTTCACTTTAGACGGGAGCTGTGAAGATGAGTGGTCACGAATCGACCTACGAGCCGAAATCAGCGTTCACCAAATGGCTGGACGATCGTTTGCCGATCGTCCGACTGGCGCATGACAGTTTCGTCGATTTTCCAACGCCGAAGAATTTGAACTACTGGTATACGTTCGGCGGCATTCTGGCGGTCTGCCTGATGGTGCAGATCATTAGCGGCGTCGTGCTGGCGATGCACTACACCTCCTCGGTAGAGGGCGCATTCGCCTCGGTGGAGCGCATCATGCGCGACGTGCCGTTCGGCTGGCTGATCCGCTACATCCACGCCAACGGCGCGTCGATGTTCTTTCTCGCTGTCTATATCCACATTTTCCGCGGTCTCTACTACGGGTCGTATAAGGAGCCGCGGGAGGTGCTATGGATCCTCGGCTGCGTCATCTTCCTATTAATGATGGCGACCGCGTTCCTTGGATACATGCTGCCTTGGGGGCAGATGTCGTTCCATGGCGCGAATGTGATCACCGGCCTCATCGGCGCTATACCGCTCGTCGGAGAGTCGATCCAAACCTGGCTTATGGGCGGTCCTTCGATCGGCAACCAAACCCTGCAGCGCTTCTTCTCGCTCCACTACCTCCTGCCGTTCATGATCGCTGGCGTCGTTGCGCTTCACGTTTGGGCGCTTCACGTGCCGGGGAACAACAACCCGACCGGCGTCGAAGTGAAGGATGTGGAGAAAGATACCGTGCCGTTCCATCC
>CAYYNG010000153.1:0-5244 GCA_964472435.1 uncultured Hyphomonadaceae bacterium
GATCGGCTTCATCTTCCTCTTCACCGTGGGGGGCGTCACGGGCGTTTTGCTCGCCAATGCGGGCATCGACCACGCGCTGCACGACACTTATTACGTGGTCGCGCACTTCCACTACGTCCTATCGCTCGGCGCCGTCTTCACGCTTTTCGCGGGTTGGTATTACTGGTTCGAGAAAATGTTCGGCGTGAAGTACAATGAACTGATCGGCCAGGTTCACTTCTGGCTGATGTTCGTCGGCTCGAACATCGTGTTCTTCCCACAGCACTTCCTGGGAATGCAGGGCATGCCGCGCCGTTATGTCGACTATGCCGACGGCTTCCAGCTTTGGCATTATTGGTCTTCGATCGGCTATGTGATCACCATGGTCGCCACCTTGGTCTTCTTCGTCGGCCTGGTTGAAGCCATTGTCCGGCGGCGCAAAGCGTCGGCCAATCCTTGGGGCGAGGGCGCCACGACCTTGGAGTGGACGCTGCCGTCGCCCCCGCCATTCCACCAATATAACGAGCTGCCGCGGGTCAAATAAACGCGGGACGGTTCCGTTAACTGAAAGCGGCGCGCCGGGGTGCTGGCGCGCCGTTTTGGTTTTCCGGCGCCGCCGCGACGGTTTCACGCGCTTGCCGAGGCGTCGGTCGCGCGGCATATGCGGCGCATGACTGATGCCTCTCTTTCAATTGAGCGCCGGCCCGCGACCGCCGGAGACTATGTGCAGCTGATGAAGCCGCGCATTATGGTTCTGGTGGTTTTTACGGCGTTCGCGGGGTTGGTGGCGGCGCCTGGGTGGATGGACCCGGTCCTCGCCGCAGTCGCGCTGCTCGCCGTCGCGCTCGGCTCCGGCGCAGCCGGCGCGATCAATATGTGGTTTGACGCGGACATCGACGCCATCATGTCCAGGACCTCGACGCGGCCGATTCCCTCTGGCGCGGTGCCCCGCGACGAGGCGCTGGCGCTTGGGCTGATCATGTCAGGCGTCGCGACCCTGTTGATGTGGCTCGCAAGCAACGCCCTGGCCGCCGCATTGCTTGCCATTTCCATCATTTATTATGGCGGCGTCTATACGATGTGGCTGAAACGGCGAACGCCGCAAAACATCGTCATCGGCGGCGGGGCGGGGGCTTTTCCGCCGGTGATCGGTTGGGCGGCCGCCACAGGCTCCGCGCCATTGGACGCATGGCTTTTGTTCGCAATCATCTTTTTCTGGACGCCGCCCCACTTTTGGGCGCTTTCTTTGCTCGCCCATCGCGAATACGCGAAAGCCAGGGTGCCGATGCTACCCGTCACCCACGGCGCCGCAGCGACCCGACGGCAGATTTTCGGATACACGCTCGCGCTTGTTCTGCTTAGCATCGCGCCCGTCGCCACGGGGCTCGGCGGAGCGGTCTATTTGGTCGCCGCCGGCGTTTTGGGCGCGGTCTTCGTCGCGCTCTCCGCCCAGGTGCTGCGGAGCCGGGCGGGCGAGGCCGACGCCCCGCCAGCCGACAACACGTCGGCGAAGGGGCTCTTCGGTTTTTCCATCGTCTATCTGTTTCTTTTGTTCACTGCGCTGATCGCTGAGCATGGCTTCGGCGCGCACTTGGCTTTGGTGGGGAGTTAGGCTTTGGCTGACAATGACGCCGACCCCGAGGCCCCCCGTCCGCTGTCGGACGCCGAGGTGAAGGCGCGCAACCGCCGGAATCTTTGGCTGGCGTTCGCCCTCGTCGGGTTCGTCGTTCTGGTGGCCGCCGTTACCATGGCGCGGCTCGGCGCCGGCATACCCGAGCGCCTTTGATGCTTGAGCGGCGATTCTCGGCTCTGGCCGCGGTGGCCGTCGTCTTGGGCATGCTCGCGCTCAGTTTCGCGTCAAAGCCGCTCTACGACACGTTTTGCCGCGTCACGGGCTTTGGCGGAACAACGCGGGTCGCCGCCGCTGGTCCGGCCACGGTGCTCGACCGAGAGATCGAAATTCGTTTCGACGCCAATGTCGCCGCCGCGCCCTTGAAGTTTCGCCCTCTAGAGACGAGCCATCGGATCGCCCTTGGAGAGCATGGGCTTGCGTTCTACGAGGTCACCAACACCTCCGACGGGCCGGTCTCGGCGATCGCCAGCTACAATGTCACGCCGCATAAAGCCGGCGTATACTTCAATAAACTCGAGTGCTTCTGCTTCGAAGAACGGGTCTTCCTACCCGGCGAGACAAAAAGCTTGCCGGTTGTGTTCTTTGTCAGCCCGGATCTCGACGCTGACGGATTGCTGGACGATGTCCGCACGATCACACTGTCCTACACTTTTTTCGAGGCCGCCGACGGCGGAGGTGCGGCGAAATCGGCATCTTGACGGCCGGGCGCTTGCGAGGCCAAAGCGACGCACGCTAGAACAATGGCGCATAACCGAGATCTGGGGAGTTCCGCATGGCCGGCCACGGCGAGGTGAAGCACGACTATCACTTGGTGGAGCCATCCCCTTGGCCTCTGCTCGGGTCTCTATCGCTTACTGTCATGGCGATCGGCGCCGTCACCTACATGAAGGGGCTTTTCGGCATGGCCGAGGGGACCTGGTATCTGTTGGCGGCTGGCGCTGCGGGCGTCGTCTATGTGATGGCCGGCTGGTGGCGCGACGTCGTGCTGGAAAGCCGGGCCGGCGACCACACGCCTGTGGTCCAGATCGGCCTCCGCTATGGCATGATCCTCTTCATCGCATCGGAGGTGATGTTCTTCGTCGCTTGGTTCTGGGGATTCTTCGAATTCGCGATCTACAGCCAAGCCCGGGTCGGCGGCACCTGGGACGCGGCGAACCCGCTTTACGCCGAATATCTCGCAAAGTTCAACGATTGGCCGCCGGCGGGTGTTGAGACCTTCGACCCCTTTCATCTGCCGCTGATGAACACGCTGATCCTTCTTCTGTCCGGCACCACCGTGACATGGGCGCACCACGCCCTCCAAACCGGCGACCGGTCAGGCGCGAAACTCGGCCTCGCTGTTACGATCGCTCTCGGCTTGGCGTTCACTGCGCTGCAAGCCGTCGAATACGCAGAAGCCGGCTTCACCTATGATGGGACCCTCTATGGGTCTGCCTTCTTCATGGCGACAGGCTTTCACGGGGCCCACGTGATCATCGGCACGATTTTCCTCATCGTATGCCTTCTCCGGCTACTGGGCGGCGGGTTCACGCCAGAGAAGCATTTCGGCTTTGAGGCCGCCGCGTGGTATTGGCACTTCGTCGATGTGGTGTGGCTGTTCCTGTTTGCATTTGTCTATGTCACTCCGCGACTTGTTCTGGAGGGCTGACCCTCGCATCTGCGTCGCGGGCAAACAGCGCGACCGGCCTTTCTGGCAGTCATGACGTTCAAGCCCTTGCCGGCGATGACGACCGGGGGCCTCGCGGCTCTGTTTCTTCTGCTCTGGCTCGGCGGCTGGCAGTGGCAGCGCTACCAGCAGAAACGCGACGCGCCCGAGGCGCTCGAGGCCGCGCTTAGGGAGGTTTCCGTCAGCATCGCGCCGGCGCCCGGCGCGCGCGTCCAAGCCGTTTACGGCCTCGTCGATGGTCAATCCGTTTGGCGGCGCTATGCGCCGGGCCGGATCGCGGGCGATCCTTCCGGCGAGCTGGTCTTGGTCTTGTGGGACGTCTATGCAGGCGTCGATCCCGAGCCCCTTCCGCTCGACGGAATGGGCACGGTCACGCGGCTCAGCGCCGTCTTTGAACGGTCCCCGACATCGAGCGCATTCGTCGCGCAGAACCGCCCGGAGAACGACGTCTGGTACGGTTTCGACGGTCAAGCGATGTTGCGCAATTTAGGGTTTCGCGCCGAACGCCCCCCTCGCGTGGTGGAGCCGGCGGAGATCGAGTTCAGCCATCCTGTTCTCGGGCCGCGGACGGTGGCCAACCCCTATGCTGCGCCTCAACTGGTCGACCCTTTGCCGCCGCAGCGGCATCTGGGCTACGCTTTGACGTGGTGGGGACTCGCGCTGGGCCTTCTGGCGATGTACGCGGCCTATCACGTCTCGGTGGGGCGTCTCGCGTTTGGAGAGCGGCGATGAAGTATGTTTCGACGCGCGGCCAGGCTCCGGCCGTTGGATTTCTAGACGCTTGCCTCGCCGGTCTCGCTCCAGACGGCGGGCTTTATGTCCCTGAGGCGTGGCCGAATCCTGGGCGCCCGGACGCCAGCGATCCCTACGGCGATGTTGCTGCAAGGATACTCAAGGCGTTCGCCGGCGACGATCTCTCTCCGGCCGAGGCGGATACGCTCTGCGCCTCGGCCTATCGAAGCTTCAGCCATGCGGCGATCGCACCGTTGACCCAGACGGGCCCGGCCGAATGGATGCTGGAGCTGCACCATGGTCCGACATTGGCGTTCAAAGACATTGCAATGCAGCTGATCGCTCGGCTCTACGATTTGGCGCTCAGCCGGCGCGGCCAGCGGATGACTGTGATCTGTGCCACCAGCGGCGACACGGGCGGGGCGGCGGCGGCGGCGTTCGCGGGGGCGGAGAATGTCGACCTCGTCATCCTGCACCCGCACGGGAGGATCTCCCCCGTGCAGCGTCTCTTTATGACGACGACCGGGGCCGCGAATGTTCGGAATCTCGCCGTCGACGGGGATTTCGATGAGTGCCAAGCTATCGTGAAAGCTCTGTTCGCCGATCGCGCCTTCGCCGAGCGGGTGAATTTGTCCGGCGTGAACTCGATCAATTGGGCGCGGATCGTGGGTCAGGTCGTCTACTACGCGGCGGCGCAGGCTGCGTTGGGATCGGCCCAGCCAATCCAATTCGTCGTACCCACGGGCAATATGGGCGACGCTTTCGCCGGCTACGTCGCCGCCCGGTGCGGTCTATTGGCCGGGCTCGATCTGATCTGCGCGGTCAATGCGAATCGGGCGCTAGCGGACCTTTTTTTCGAAGGACGGCTCCGGAAGACGGCGGCCAAGCCGACGCCAAGCCCGGCCATGGACATCTCCACGCCAAGCAATTTCGAACGACTGTTGTTCGAACTCACGTGCCGGGACGCAGCGTCCGTTCGCGCCTTTTATAAGGGCTACGCCCAGACCGGAGCGGCTGAGCTTGGCGCGCAGGTGTTTGGGCGATTGGGCTGCACGGGCCTTTCCGCAAAAAGCGTCGACGACGCCGAGGCCGTTGAAATGATTGGGACCATGGATCGCGAAACCGGCTGGTTGATCTGCCCCCACAACGCGGTCGGCTTCGCCGCGGGCAGAAGCGCGCCGAGGGACGGCTCGGCCCGCGTCGTGCTCGCCACGGCGCACGCCGCCAAGAATCC
>CAYYNG010000154.1:0-5241 GCA_964472435.1 uncultured Hyphomonadaceae bacterium
CCAAAACGTTCCAGAAAGACCCCAAACGGATCGAGGTCTCTCGCCCGACCCAAACCGCCGAAACCATCACCCAGCATGTCGTGAAGATCCCGACGAACGACGCCAAGGCGCGGCGCTCTGCGTTGCGCGAGGTGATAAAAGCCTGCGAGGTCAAAAACGGCATTGTCTTCTGCAATCGCAAGCGGGAAGTCGACATTGTGGCGAAGTCGCTCTCGACCCATGGGTTCGACGCCGCCGCGATCCATGGCGATCTCCCCCAATCCTACCGGACCCAGACCTTGGACCGGTTCCGCGATGGCGATCTTAAGCTGCTGATCGCGTCCGACGTGGCCGCCCGGGGCCTCGACATTCCGGATGTCTCCCACGTTTTCAACTTCGCGCCCCCGCCGAAGGACGAAGACTATATCCATCGCATCGGCCGTACGGGCCGCGCGGGCCGCACCGGCGAGAGCTACACGATCGTGTCGCCGGAGGACGAGCGCGCCTGGGCCGACGTCCTGAAAATGATCAAGAAGGACGTGGCCGAGTTCACGCCCGAAGGACTCGCAGACGCGCTGGCGGATCTGCCTCCTGACCAGCCGCGCCGCCGCGAGCGCTCCGGCGGGCGTGGACGGGATAGAGGTCGAAGCGGCGGCCGCACGAAAGACGCCAACCCAGCCCAGGCGGATCGTGAAGCCGCTTCTGAAAAACATGACGACGGGTCCCGGACGAGCCGGGAGCCCCGGCGCTCCAAGCCTCAGAAAGCGCCGGAAACCCGGCCGAAGAAAGAGTCGGTTCGCGGCTTTGGCGACCACGTGCCGGACTTCCTCAAGGGTTAAGCGGACCCAGGAAGGCGGCGACCGTCGGCCCCAGGTCAGGCTGAAAACCGACATGGAAATGGTTCGACTCCCGGAACTCATGGTACGTGACCACATGCCCGCTGGCGGCGAGGTCTTCGCTTAGGGCGTTTTGCGATCGAAGAGAACCTCGCCTTGATGGTCGATCGTGAACTGCGTGCCCTCCGCCATCCATGGCAGGAACACATCAGCCTCGCCAATTTCTCGGACACAGCCCGCCGCCGCCAAGACCGCCGCGAGCACGGCGACACGTTTCATGCCGCTCCTGCCAGACCGCTTCCGCTTGATCCGGACTTCGACCTGTTTCCGGAATCTGTCCGTGTAGGGCTGGCGGACCATGGCGATGATCTCGTTGCCCGTCTGGGTATAGACGGACTTCTTGTGGCTAAACTCCAAGAACCCGTCATGGCCGTGATAGGCCCCCATGCCCGAGGGGCCGACACCGCCGAACGGCAAATCTTCCTGGGCGACGTGGAAGACGACGTCGTTCACCGTCACCCCGCCTGAGGTCGTGGCGCTTAAGACCTCTTCCTTCTCAGCCGCGTCTTCGCCGAAATAGTAGAGCCCGAGCGGCCGCGCATTGGCGTTGATGTAAGCGATCGCGTCCCGGGTTTCGGTGTATTCCTTCACCGGCAGAATGGGGCCGAAGATCTCGTCCTTCATCACATCCATCTCGTCGGTGGGATTGAGAACGAGGGTGGGCGGGATTTTGTGGTGCGGTTGCTGGTCGAACTGCTCGTTCGCGGGGTTGAGCTCGACAATCTCCGCGCCCTTCGCCCTTGCGTCATCCAAATAGCCGCGTAGCCGGTCGAAATGGCGTTGGTTCACGACCGAGGTGTAGTCGTCATTGTCCTTAAGGCCGGTTGGGAACATTTTCGCCACCGCCGACTGGGCATGCTCGACGAACTCGCCCGTCTTCTCCCGCGGGGTCAGCACATAGTCCGGGGCAAGACAGATTTGCCCGGCATTCAGCGCTTTGCCGGCCATCACCCGCGCGGCGGCTTTCTCAAAATCCGCCGAGCGGCCGAGGATCACGGGCGACTTGCCGCCAAGCTCGAGCGTCAGCGGCACCAGGTTCTCCGACGCGGCGCGCATCACGTGCCGGGCGATGGAGGTCGCGCCGGTGAAGATGATGTGGTCGAACGGCAACGCGGTGAAGGCTCCGCCCACCTCAGGCCCGCCGGTGATCACCGCGACTTCCTCCTCGCTGAAGGCCTGCTGGAACATCCGCTTCATGAGATCCGACGTGCGCTCGGTGAACTCCGAGGGCTTGATCATCGCCCGGTTGCCGGCGGCGAAGACGCCGGCGAGGGGGGTGAAGGTTAGATTTACAGGGAAGTTCCAAGGCGAGATCACCCCGACGACGCCTTTCGGCTGGAACTGGATCTCCGCCCGCGCACCGAGGAGACCGAAGGGAAACTCGGTCTTCCGCCGCTCCGGCCGCATCCATTTCTTGACCCGGTCGCGGGAGAATTTCAGGGCGCTGATCGAGCTTGCAACATCGGTAAACGCTGTGGCGTCCTTCGACCGGTGTCCGTAATCCTCGGCCAGCGCGTCGGCGATCTCGTCCTTGAAATCGACCAATACGCCGATCGCGCGATTGAGGCGGTCGATCCTCACCTCCGCGCTCGGGGCCCCGTCGCGCAGGTGGGCCGCCTTTTGTTTGGCGAGGATGGCTTCCATCCCGCCGGCGTCGGCGGCTCCGTCCAGTGGCATCCTGTCCTCCCGTGTGTCTTTCGACGTGTGCTTTGCGCACCACAGTAACGCGATCCGTCGGCTTCACAAGTCGCACGCCCCTGCCCTTGCGGAATGGTGACGCCTGCGGCCGCCGCTGGTTAAAGTGGCGCGGCAGACGGAGGAGGCGCGCGACATGGCGTTCAAAAAGATCACGTACGAGCTCGACGGCGATATCGCCATCATTACGTTGAACGACCCGGCGACCATGAACGCCGCCGGCATCGACACGGTCGAAGAGCTGATCGCGGCGTTCGAGCAAGCGTCGAACGAGGCGCGCTGCACGATCCTGACGGGGACGGGGCGGGGCTTTTGCTCTGGCGCGAACCTCTCGACCACCGGGTCTGCGAGTTCAGGGCCGAACGCCGGCGCGTTCGACGCCGGCAAGGCGCTCGACAGCCACTACCACCCGCTGATCATGGCCATGAAAGAGCATCCACACCCCACGATCACCGCGGTGAACGGCGCGGCGGCGGGCGTCGGCTGTTCCATCGCGCTGATGGGGGACATGATCCTCGCCGCCGACAGCGCGTATTTTCTCCAGGCCTTCCGCCGGATCGGCCTCGTTCCCGATGGCGGATCAACTTATCTCCTGCCGCGCCTTATCGGCCGTGCACGGGCGATGGAGATGGCGTTAATGGGCGACAAAGTGCCCGCCGCAAAGGCGCTGGAATGGGGTCTTGTGAACCGGATCGTCGGCGACAATGAGCTGATGGCCGAGGCGAAAACTGTGGCGAAATCCCTGGCTGAGGGACCGACCCAAGCCCTCTCGCTGATGCGGTCGCTCATCTGGGAGAGCGCGGACCGCTCCTTCGACGCCCAGATCCACGCTGAGCGCGTCGCGCAACGCATCGCCGGCCGAACCAAGGATTTTCGCGAAGGTGTTTCGGCTTTTCTTGAGAAGCGTAAGGCAAACTTTACCGGCGACTGATCGAATGCCGGCATGAAACACGTTCTGGTGCACATAAATGTCGTTAAGCCGCTTGAGCCCTTCGTCGCCGACGCTCCATATGTGCGGGACTTCCTAGGCCGGTTGCCGGAGATTTTCGACGCGGCGGGCGGTTTCGACGGCATGAAATGGCACCAACATGGTTTTCGCTTGGAGAGCGGCGCCTTCGTGCCGATCTTCGAGGTCAACCAGCCGGGCGTCGACTGGGGCCGTCCGCACATCATCACGATGGCGGGCTGGCGATCTTTTGAGGCGCTGCACAGCTTCGCCCATCGCAGCCGGCTCCATGTCGAGGGCATGAAGTCGCTGCGCCCGATCGTCGATCGCAGCGAAGGCCCCGCCATGGCGATGTGGTGGGTTGCGCGCGGCGAGCGTCTTTCCTTGGCCGATGGCTGGGATCGGCTGGCGCGGCTCCGCCGGGATGGAGCCACGCGTGAAGCGTTCTCCCTTCAGCAGCGCTTCGATCCTCCAGAACTCGCCGCTTAAAGCAAGTTCGAAGCAAACGGACTCGTTTGCGAACGGATACTTGTTCTAAAACAAGAACCTAAAGCGACGGTCTGGAGTTTAACGAAAGACCGACGCTTTAGGCTTCGCTCTTCTTCCGCTTCGACTGCGCCTCAAGCGCTAAATCGAGGCTTTTGCGGCCCCAGGCGGACGCTATCTCCGGATCGTCCAGCGCCGCCTCCGGCAACGAGACATACCCCATCTCGATGGTCTTTCCGGTCTTGGTCTGGGTGTATCGGAACGGCGCGCCGCCTTCGGCTTCAAGCGCTCGCCTCAGCTCGGCATCCGCTTTGAGGTAGACGATCTCGTCCGCAAGAAGGGCGAACATCGCCTCGCTGCTGAACACACCTGCGGCGCCGAACATGCGCCGGATCCTGACGGGTCCTAGGTCTGAAAACAACTCTTGAACGAACTGCTCGAATTCCGACGCCATAGCCGATAAAATGGCCGGATCCGAGCGGCTGGCAAGCTAAGTCATAAGTGAGCGAATATTCACTTGCAAATGCGCGCGGGCTGTGCTAGCTCTCGGCGCGAAGGAGAGATGCGAATGCAGACGCCGACGGAAAAGCGATCGCGCACCCGGAACGCCCGGCCGAAGATTGAACGGGCGGCTTTGAAACTGTTCGTACATGACGGCGTCGACGCGGCGACAACGCGGGAGATCGCCGAGGAGGCCGGCGTGTCGGAAGGCGCGCTTTATCGGCATTATAAAGGCAAAGACGAGCTCGCCCTTTCGCTGTTCATGGAGATGCACCAGCGCATCGCCGACCTGGTCGCCAAGGCGGCGCTGGAGGGCGACACCCTGGAAAGCCGCGTGCGCGGGGTCGTCTCCGCCTATTGCCAATTGGCCGATGAAGACTGGCTTCTCTTCTCGTTCCACCTCGTTTCCATGAATCGGTACCTGCCCCACGACACGCGGCGCGACGACGACCCAGTCTCAGTCACAGAGAACATCGTGCGCGCCCTGATGGCGAGCGGGGAGATCCCCGAGGGCGATGCGGCCCTTTTGGCCGCCATGTGCCTCGGCGTCGTCATGCAGGCGGGGCTCACCAAAGTCTACCGCCGGCTGCCCGGCCCTTTCTCGGCCCAGTCGTTGGAAAGGGCGGAGAGGTGATTGGTGAAGGCGAAGGTCGTTCCGCTGGAATCCCGCCGCACAACCGGAACGATTCCTTTATGGATCGAAGCCAGTCCCGGATTGTCTTCCACGAGTAGAGGGTC
>CAYYNG010000155.1:0-5223 GCA_964472435.1 uncultured Hyphomonadaceae bacterium
GGGTGACGGCGCCGGGGTTGGCGACGTAGATGTCGACGGTCTCTAACTCGATCAACCGCCTAAAAGACCTCAACGACCTCCTCGAAGGCGACAATCAACAGGCCGCCGCCGGTCTGACGAAGAAAGAGCTGCTTAATCTCGAGCGCGAGCGGGAGAAACTGGATCGCGCCCTGGGCGGCATTTCGAACATGGGCGGGCTGCCGACCCTGATGTTCGTGATCGACACGAACAAGGAATCCATCGCGGTTCAGGAGGCGAAGAAGCTCGGTATCCCGGTCGCGGCCGTGGTCGACACCAATTGCGATCCCGACGATATCGACTTGCCGTTCCCGGGCAATGACGATGCGGCGCGCGCCATCTCGCTCTATTGCAACCTGATCGCCGACGCGGTTCTCGACGGACTCGCGGAGTCCGCGGCGAGCCTCGATATCGATCTCGGCGAAATCGAAGACATCGACGAGGCCGTCGCCGGCGACCTTGCGCTCGCCGACGCTGAAGGGGTTGTAGAAGAGGTGGAACTCGAACAAACCGAAGCGACGGAAGAGCCCGTCGCAGAGGATGCCGAAACCCCGGCCTGACGGCCGACCCCACCATTCCGATCTCGACCGCTGAAGGACGCGTCACCCATGGCTGAAATCACCGCCGCTCTCGTCAAAGAACTGCTCGAAAAGTCCAGCGCTGGCATGATGGACTGCATGAAAGCCCTCGCCGATTCCGATGGCGATATCGTAGCGGCGGCCGACTGGTTGCGGGCGAAGGGGCTGTCCAAGGCCGCGAAGAAGTCGGGCCGCGTCGCCGCCGACGGTTTGGTGGCGGCGCTCGTCTCCGAAGACGGCAAATCGGGCGCGCTTGTCGAGCTGAACGCCGAGACCGATTTCGTCGCGCGCAATGACGGCTTTCAGGAGGCGCTGCGCGGCATCGCCAAAACGGCGCTGGCAACCGATGGATCGCTCGATGCGCTGTTGGCGGCGCCGGCGCCCGACGGTGAAGGCGCTGTGTCGGACATGATCACCCGCCTCATCGCGACCATCGGTGAAAACATGACCCTGCGCCGCACCGAGCAGCTCACTGTCGCCGACGGCGCCATCGCCGCTTACGTGCACAACGCCGAAGCCGAAGGCCTCGGCAAGATCGGTGTTTTGGTCGCGCTTCAGTCGACCGCGCCCCAAGACGCCCTTCGCGAGGCGGGGCGGAAGGTCGCCATGCACATCGCAGCGACAGCGCCGGCCGCGGCGACGACTGCGGATCTCGACCCGGACCTGATCGAGCGGGAGCGGACCGTTTTGACCGAGCAAGCCCGCGAGAGCGGCAAGCCCGACAATGTCATCGAGAAGATGATCGAAGGCCGGCTCAAAAAGTTCTATAAAGAGGTCGTTCTCGTCGAGCAGCCGTTCGTCATGAACCCGGATCAAACTGTCGCGCAATTCCTAGAGGACGAGGGCAAGGCCGCGGGGGCGGGCATCGCTCTGGCCGGATTCGCCCGTTTCAATCTGGGCGAAGGCGTCGAAAAGGAAGAAACCGACTTCGCCGCCGAAGTCGCGGCCGCGACGAAAACGGACTGATCGAGCCCTGAAAACGCCGCGTCCGCGTCATGACACGCGGCAAGGAATCCTTTACGCCAATGCTCGCGCTTTGAGAAAAGAGGCGGGAAACCGATGGATGTGGATGCGCCGGCCGGCGACAGCTTGAAATACAAGCGGGCGCTTCTCAAGCTCTCGGGCGAGGCTTTGATCGGGCCGGGCGAATACGGCATTCACATGCCCACGTGCCTTGGTTTTGCTGAGGAAATCGCCGCAGCCCGCGCATCCGGCGCGGAGCTTTGCGTCGTTATCGGGGGCGGCAATATCTTTCGCGGGCTCGCTGGCGCCGCCAGCGGGATGGATCGGTCGCAAGCCGACAGCATGGGGATGTTGGCCACGGTGATGAACGCGCTCGCCATGCAGAGCGCCCTCGAACAGATCGGCGTGCCGACGCGGGTTCAGTCGGCGATTCGCATGGAGTCGGTGTGCGAACCGTTCATCCGCCGCCGGGCGATCCGCCATATGGAGAAGGGGCGGGTGGTGATTTTCGCCGCCGGCACGGGCAATCCGTTCTTTACGACCGACACAGGCGCGGCCCTGCGCGCCGCCGAAATGAACTGCAACGCCATGCTGAAAGGCACCCAAGTCGACGGCGTCTACACCGCCGATCCGAAGGTGGACGCCGAGGCGACCCGCTATGACCGGCTGAGCTACCACGATGTGTTGGCGAGGGATCTCAAGGTGATGGATGCGAGCGCGGTGAGCCTGATGCGTGACAGCCGCATCCCGATCGTGGTCTTCTCTTTGCATCAGAAAGGCGCGCTGCAACGCGTGCTGAACGGCACCGGCACCTGTACGGTGATCTCGGACGACAAAAAGGCGTAACCCATGAGTTATGACGAAAAGGACCTTGCACGCCGGATGGAGGGCGCGCTTTCGGCGCTGGCGGCCGAATTCGCCGGCCTGCGGACCGGCCGGGCCTCGGTCAACCTTCTCGACGCTGTGATGGTCCCGGCCTACGGCGCGTCGACGCCGCTCAACCAGGTCGGCTCAGTCTCCGTTCCGGAGGCGCGCATGCTATCGGTGAACATTTGGGACAAAAGCTTGGTCGGAGCCGCCGATAAAGCGATCCGCGAGGCTGGCCTCGGTCTCAACCCGGTCGTCGACGGACAAAACCTCCGCATTCCGA
The DNA here is from genome assembly GCA_964472435.1 of uncultured Hyphomonadaceae bacterium. Classification (GTDB taxonomy): domain Bacteria; phylum Pseudomonadota; class Alphaproteobacteria; order Caulobacterales; family Hyphomonadaceae; genus CAYYNG01. The sequence continues at coordinate 2,710 of CAYYNG010000155.1, forward strand.
TCCCCGCCTTGAACGAGGAGCGCCGGGCGGAGCTCTCCAAGGTCGCCGGGCGTTACGCCGAAGGCGCGCGGGTCGCGGTTCGGAATGTGCGCCGCGACGGAATGGACGCCCTCAAGGCGATGGAGAAAGACGGCGAGATCAGCAAAGACGAGCACAAGGCGTTCGCCGACGACGTTCAGAAACTCACTGACCGCTACATCGATCGGATCGATGAGTCGCTGAAGGCCAAGGAAGCGGAGATCATGCAGGTTTGAGCTCCAGCGTCTCCGCCGTCCGCCCGCCCGCGTTCGGCGCCGGCGAGGCGCCGCCCCCGCGCCACGTGGCGATCATCATGGACGGGAACGGGCGCTGGGCCGCAGCGCGGGGCCTGCCGCGGCAGGCCGGCCAAGAGCGCGGCGGGGGAGCCCACCGCAACCCCCTGCAAGAGGCCGGCCCATTACGCCTCCGTCCGCCGACCCGCTTATCATTCTCAACGGAGAACTGGCGGCGGCCGGCGACCGAGGTGAATGCGCTCTTCGGCCTGTTGCGCGCCTATGTGCGCCGCGATCTCGAGCGGCTGAAGAAGGAGGGCGTCCGCATCCGGGTCATCGGCCAACGCGACGGCGTGCCTCGCGACATCGCCGAGTTGATCGAGCGCGCGGAGCGGGAGACGGCGGCCAATGTCGACTTTCATCTCACGATCGCCTTTAATTATGGCGGGCGCGAAGAGATCACGCGGGCGGCCAGGGCGGCCGCGCAGGCGGTGGCGGACGGGCGGCTCACTCCCGACGCGCTGACCGAAGCCCGGTTTGAAAGCTTTCTCGACACGTCTGGACTCGCCGAGCCGGATCTCTTGATCCGGACAAGCGGCGAGTGCCGATTGAGCAATTTCCTTCTTTGGCAGCTTGCTTATTCCGAGTTGGTTTTTCTCGACGTCCTGTGGCCGGATTTCGACCGCCACGCGCTCGAAGCGGCGATCGCACAGTTTCGTCACCGAGAGCGCCGCTTCGGCGCCTTGACGAGCGCCGGTTCGTGAGATGACCGCCGAGACCCAGTCCGGCCCCAGCCGGGAGCTCGCGCTTCGGGTCGCCTCCGCATTGGTGCTGATCCCGTTCGGTTTGATATCCGTCTGGTGCGGCGGCTGGGTCTTGGCTGTGGCGGCGGCGGCCACGGCCGGGGCCATGGGGTTCGAATGGGCCCGCATGAGCAAGAGCGGGACGATGGCTGTCACGGTCGCCGTCGCGGTGGCGGCGAGCCTCCTCTTTCCGCCCTTCCCGGTGGCTGCATCGGCGACGCTCCTCGCTGGCGGGCTCGTCGCCGCGCTTTTGGAACGCCCCGGATCCGACCGCAGCGCAGCGATGTTCGGCGTTCTTTACGCCGGCGGCATGCCGGTCGCGCTGCAGGCGCTGCGGGAGTTCCCCGAATACGGCTTAATGCTGACCATGGGCGTGATGGTCATTGTCTGGGCATCGGACATCGGCGCCTATTTCGCCGGCCGGACGTTCGGGGGGCCTCTTCTGGCGCCGAGCGACAGCCCGAACAAGACATGGAGCGGCGCGATCGGCGGGGCGGCGGCCTCGATCGCGACGGCGATGGCGTTCGCCTTGGTGGTCGGTGCGCCATCGGTGCTTTGGGCGGTCGCCGGCGCGATCGTCTCCGTCGCAGCTCAAGTCGGAGATCTTTTCGAGTCCCAACTCAAGCGGCGGTTCGACATCAAGCACACCAGCGGTCTGTTGCCCGGCCATGGCGGGGTGATGGACCGGGTGGACGGGTTCGGCGCCGCCTGCGTCGCCGCGATCGCCTTGGTTTCGATCGTCCCGGCGGCGCCGGCGCTTCTGATGGGGGCTGGATGATATGACCGGGCCGCGAAAAATATCCGTGATGGGGTCGACAGGTTCGATCGGCCGGTCGACCCTATCTGTCGTCGCGTACGCCAATCGACTGGCCGCGGCGGACGGACCCGCCTTCGAGATTGAAGCTTTGGTGGCCGGCGCCGACGTCGACGCCCTGATCGGACAGGCCTTGCGGTTTCAGCCGCAGCTCGCCGTGATCGCCGACGAGACGAAGGCCGAAGCCCTGAAGGCTGGATTGCGCGGGACCAATATTGGTGTCGCCGCCGGCGCCGCTGCTGTTGCCGAGGCCGCCAGTCGCCCATGCGACCGGGTGGTCGGCGCGATCGTCGGTGCAGCGGGGCTCGCCTCGACCCTCGCCGCCATCCGCGCCGGAAACGACGTCGCCTTGGCCAATAAGGAGAGCATCGTCTGCGCGGGGCCATTCATCTTGGCAGAAGCGGAGCGGGCGGGGGTGAACATCCTGCCGGTCGATTCGGAGCATAATGCGATTTTCCAAGCCCTGCAGAACCGCGAGGGATTAGAGCGCCTCTCTATCACAGCGTCGGGCGGGCCTTTCCGAACCTGGAGCCGGGAAGAGATGGCCGCGGCGAGCCCCGAGGCGGCGCGCGCCCATCCGGTCTGGGATATGGGCGTTAAAAACTAGATCGACAGCGCCACCCTGATGAACAAGGCGCTCGAATTC
>CAYYNG010000156.1:0-5172 GCA_964472435.1 uncultured Hyphomonadaceae bacterium
GGGCCGTGCCTCGGGGAAAAATCTCGTAGGCGCAATGAGCGATCGCGTTTCGAAACATCATGGTGAACATGCATATGACGAATGCCGTTTGGTGCAGCGGAACCAAAAGATCGAAAAGTGGAACATAGAGGTACATTAGGATAGCTTCGGGCGGAGCGAACGAATACGCGGTGAAGGGCGTCGTCTTGTGGGACCGATGGTGCTCGAGATGAAACGTTCGGTAGAGCCTTGGATGGTGCATCATGCGGTGGGTCCAATAAAAGTAAGCATCGTGACCGAGGACCCAAAGCCCGATCGAGGCGAAGAAATAGATCCAGCCGAAGTCCGAAACATCGCGATATCGTTTGAAAACGTCGAGGCCTAACGCCTCTTCGAGCGTGTATTCCACGAGAGTGTAGGAAAATGTGAATACAACGATCGTGATAAACGCGTTTCTGAACTCCCTCAGAATTTGCTTGTTTCTTAACCGTGCCGGAAGGGCCGGGCGGATCCGCCGGTCCGCTAACGCGCGGCCGAGCATCACCCAAACCACAAGAAAAACCACGCCGGTTCCGATCAAAAACCGCATCCCGTCGACGCGGATTCCGTCCGGCAGGCGTCGAACGAACTCGGTTAAGACGGCGGTCGCATAATCCATGGCGGCTTCTCCCTCGGTCGACGCGGGGTCTAAAGATCAGACGCGACGCTCTGATGCGACTTGATGCCGAAAAATTCGCATCGATTCCGAAATCGATCTGGATTCTTCAGTTTTGATCGCCGCTCCGGAGCGCGGCGGCGCGGAAATCGCTGGGCGTTCGCCCCTCGAGAAGTCGGAAGGCCCGGTTGAACGGCGCAAGCGACGCATACCCCGCGTCCATAGCGATCGTTAGCACGGGCGTGCGCGCCGCAGCCGGATCGGACAATACCGATTTCGCGTAAGCGATCCGGTGGGCGTTCAGGAACGACGAAAAATTGCGATGCCCCATAGACCGGTTGATCAGGGCGCGCAGGTGGTGCTCCGGCGCGCCGACGCGTGCGGCCAAGGCGCCGATCGTCAGGCCCTGCTCCGTGAAAGCGCGCTCGACTTCCATCACTTCGATCAGGCGGGCGTGAAGCGCTTTGTCTTTTGGATCAAGCGCCAGCTTCGGCGGCGCGACGGCGGTCTGGGATGGCGGCTCGAACAATAGCGCCTCGGGCCGCAAACGGGACATCCACAAGACCCCCCAAAGGGCGAGCGGTAACGTGACGTAACTGACAAACCGCAAGTTCGCCGCATCGCTCACAAAATCCTCGATCAAAATGGAGGATGCGCCCGCCAAACCGACGGCCAAAGCAAACCAGACGCGTATTCGGCGCCGCCCTTCGATCAAATCGTCGTTTCGCCCCCAAACGGCGAGGTAGAGCAGATGCGCCATCAAAACCACCGAGAGTGCGTCGACCACGATCCCGAGAACGCCCCGCGGGACGGCGACGAAGACGCCTGCTTCACTGAGTCGAAACGGCAGCTGGCATGTCGAATAAACAGCGAAAACGGTCCATTCACGGGGCCCAAGCCTGAATTCATCATCGAACAGAGCAAGGCCCAGCCACCAGATATAGACGACCGAGCACATGTCGATAAGCCGGAGGGCGAGGCGAAACGGCTCGCCGATCCTTAGGCTGGGATCGTCCGAGACCGTCACCGAAAGGAACAAGGCGGCCAGCGAAGCGGAGAGGAGAAAGGCGAACCGGAGCGCGCGGATCCCCCATCCGTCGCGCAGAATAAGCAACATCATGACGAGCAGCACGCCCACATTTGCAAACCGAAAGAGCGTATCGGCGAACACCATGGTTTTCCCCCACCAGAGGCAAAAAGGGCGACGTGAGGCCTTTGTCAGCGCCGAACCAGGGCAACAGCAGCTATGCTCAGCCTATGAGCGCCGCCTTAACCGCCTCAATCGCTCGCGCCGCGTTTTTACCGTCCGGCCCGCCGGCTTGCGCCATATCGGGGCGCCCCCCGCCGCCCTTTCCGCCGACCGCCGCACTCGCCGTCCGCACCAAATCGACCGCCGAGATACGGCCCGTGAGATCATCGGTCACTCCTGCGGAGATCGCGGCTTTGCCATCGTTCACCGCAATGAAGATCGCCACACCCGATCCCATCGAAGACTTCGCCTCGTCGACGAGCGCGCGCAGCTCCTTCGCCGGCACGTCTTCTACGATTTTCGCCGCGACGGTCAGGCCGCCGATCTTTTCGGTAAGGTTCAGGCCGCCCGCGCCCCCCATGGCAAGCTTTCGTTTGAGCTCGCCGATCTCACGCTCCATGGCGCGGCGCGCCTCGACGAGATCAGCGATCCGCTGCGGAAGATCCTTCAAAGGCGTTTTCAATTGCTCCGCCGCATCAACCGCCACTTGCGCTCTCGATTTCAAGAAGTTCAGCGCCTCCGCCCCGGTCGCCGCCTCGATCCGTCGGACGCCGGCCGACACGCCGCTCTCGGCCAGAATCGCGAAAGCGCCGATATCGCCCGTTCGGGCGACATGGGTACCCCCACACAATTCAACGGAGTAGGGCTGCTCGCCCGTTGGCGCTCGGCCCATGGACAATACCCGGACCGAGTCTCCGTATTTTTCGCCGAACAACGCCAGAGCACCGGCCTCAATCGCCGCTGCGGGACTGCTCACGGCCACTTCGGTCGGCGTGTTTTGGCGAATGATCGCATTCACCTCGTCTTCGATCGCTTCAAGCTCCGCAGGCGTCACCGGAGCGCCATGGGAAAAGTCGAAGCGGAGCTTATCCTCCTCAACCAGCGACCCCTTTTGTGCGACATGCGCGCCCAAAAAACCGCGGAGCGCCGCGTGCAGGAGATGGGTCGCGGAATGGTTCGCCCGAAGGCGCGAACGGCGTTCGGCATCGACGAAAAACGTCGCCGCCTCGCCGACGGCCGCCTCCCCGTCGATCAATTCTCCGATATGGGCGTGGATCCCTCCCGCCCGCTTTTGAACATCGCGGACGGCGAAGCGGCCCCCGCCCTCGAGACGGATTTCGCCATGATCCCCGGCCTGACCGCCGCTTTCGGCGTAAAATGGCGTCTGATCAAAAACAAGCTCCGCCTCGCCCGACCTCAACCGCTCGACGCCGCCCTCGCCAGAGACGATCGCCAAAAGCCGCCCTTCGGCCCCCTCGCCCGTATCGTCATACCCAGAAAAGGCGGTTGCGCCGATCCGATCCTCCAGCGCCGCCCAAATCTCGTCGGCGACTTCCGCGCCGGACCCCGACCAGGTCTCTCGCGATCCCGCCCTTTGCCGCGCCATGGCCGCTTCAAAACCGCCCGCCTCGACGACGACATCCCGCTGACGTAGAATATCTTCGGTTAGGTCGAGGGGAAATCCGTACGTGTCATACAGTTTGAACGCCGTCGCGCCCGGGAAAACATCGCCGGGCCGCAAATCGGCCGCCGCCTCGTCCAGTAAAGACAGGCCGCGTCCAAGCGTCCGCTGAAATCGCTCCTCCTCCTGGGAGAGCGCCGCTTCGATTATCGGCTGCGCCCGGCCCAATTCGGGATACGCCGCTCCCATTTCGGCAACGAGCGCTCTGGTCAACAAATGCATCTTCGGTTCTTCAGCGCCGAGAAAATGCCCGTGCCGCATAGCCCGCCGCATGATCCGGCGAAGAACATAGCCGCGGCCCTCGTTCGAAGGGTCGACACCGTCGGCGATGAGGAAAGCCGACGCGCGGAGATGGTCCGCGATCACCCTGAACGACCCAAGACGCTCACCTTCCGCCGACACTCCGTAAACCGCCTCTGCGGCGGCAATCAGACCGCGGAACAGATCGGTCTCATAATTGTTATGCACGCCCTGGAGCACGGCTGAAATCCGCTCCAGGCCCATGCCCGTGTCGATCGAAGGCATGGGCAAGTCCGACCGCGACCCATCGACCTGTTGGTCGAACTGCATGAAAACGAGGTTCCAAATTTCGACGAAGCGGTCGCCATCCTCCTCCAGCGAACCTGGCGGACCGCCCGGAATGTCCGGCCCGTGATCGAAAAAGATCTCGGAACTCGGCCCGCATGGCCCAGTCTCGCCCATCGACCAAAAATTGTCCGCTGTCGGAATGCGAATAATCTTCGACGCTGGAAGACCGGCGACCTTCGACCATATCGCCGCGGCCTCATCGTCTTCGGAATACACCGTCACGAGCAAACGACCGGGCGAAAGGTCGAGGGTTTTCGTGACAAAATCCCAAGCCAATTCTATCGCGCCGTCTTTGAAATAGTCGCCGAACGAAAAGTTGCCGAGCATCTCGAAAAACGTGTGGTGCCGCGCCGTGTAACCCACATTATCCAGGTCATTGTGCTTGCCGCCCGCGCGAACGCATTTCTGCGACGAAGTCGCTCTCGGAGAACTGGGCTTCGATGCGCCCGTGAAGACAGACTTGAACGGCACCATGCCGGCGTTTACGAAAAGAAGGCTCGGATCTTCCTTGGGAACGAGCGGCGCTGATGCGACGCGCTGGTGCCCCTGCTCTTCAAAGAAGCCCAGAAACGCTTCTCTCACATCGCTCAAGCTCGTCATTAAACGCTCCAAAACGGGTCGGCACCCCCTCGGGACCAATTCGCCAACGCCTCCTTTACGCTTTGAACATCAGCCCGTTAAGCCGTCCGACGCGGTTACTCGTTCAACGCCGCCGCGTCGCCTTCGTCATCAGGCCGTTCCGCCGCGAGCATCTCGTTTGCGATCAGACCGGCGTTTCGCCGAATCGCATCTTCGATCTCGTCGGCGACCGAAGGGTTTTCTTTCAGGAATTGCCGCGTGCGCTCCCGACCTTGGCCGATGCGACCGCCATTATAAGAGTACCAGGAGCCGGATTTTTCAATTACGTCGCCCTTTACGCCCAAATCAATAAGCTCGCCGGTCTTGGAAATGCCCTCGCCGTAAATGATATCGAACTCCACCTGCCGAAACGGGGGCGCGACTTTATTCTTCGCCACCTTTACACGCGTCTGGTTGCCGATCACTTCATCGCGATCTTTTATGGCCCCGATGCGTCGAATATCCAGCCGAACGGACGAGTAGAATTTGAGCGCGTTGCCACCCGTCGTGGTTTCCGGGCTGCCGAACATGACGCCGATTTTCATACGAATCTGATTGATGAAGATCACCATGAAGTTGGTCTTGGAGATCGACCCCGTCTATTTAAGCAACGCTTGGCTC
>CAYYNG010000157.1:0-5170 GCA_964472435.1 uncultured Hyphomonadaceae bacterium
CCTGGACTTCGGGGCGGCGAGCCCGGGCGAGGGCTTGGAGGACAAGATCACCGGCGGCACCGACTACTCGGTGAACGCCGGCGCCGACGTCGTGATCGTGACCGCCGGTGTGCCGCGCAAGCCGGGCATGAGCCGGGACGATCTGGTCGGCACCAACGCCAAGGTCATGAAGGCCGTGGGCGAGGGCATCAAGGAGCACGCGCCGAACGCCTTCGTCATCTGCATCACCAACCCGCTCGACGCCATGGTCTGGGCGCTGCAGAAATTCTCAGGCCTGCCGACCTATAAGGTCGTCGGCATGGCGGGCGTGCTCGACTCCGCGCGCTTCCGCCACTTCCTCGCCGAAGAGTTCAAAGCGTCGTCGGAAGACGTCACCGCCTTCGTCATGGGCGGGCACGGCGACACGATGGTGCCGCTGCTGCGCTATTCGGCGGTCGCCGGCATTCCGGTGCCGGATCTCATCGAGATGGGCTGGTCGACGAATGAGAAGATGGACGCGATCGTCGACCGCACCCGCAAAGGCGGCGGCGAGATCGTCGCGCTTCTCAAAACCGGGTCGGCCTATTACGCGCCGGCCGAAAGCGCGATCGACATGGCGACCTCCTACCTTAAAGACAAAAAGCGCCTGCTGCCCTGCGCGGCTTATCTCACAGGGCAATTTGGCGTGAATGACATGTATGTCGGCGTGCCCGTGATGATCGGCGCGGGCGGTGTCGAACGGATCGTCGAAATCAACCTCACAAGCGACGAGCAAGCCATGTTCGACCACTCGGTCGAGGCCGTCAAAGGGCTGGTCGACGCGTGCAAGGAGATCGACGGCTCGCTCGCCTGATGATCATCACACGCGCGTGATCCGGTGCGCCGCGCGGTTGCGCCTGGGCGCACGCCGCATAGGTTCCGAGCACGAACAATCGGAGATAACGCCCATGCTGCGTGAATTCGCCCTTGCTGCGGGCCTCGCCTTGACCGCCGCCGCACCAGCCGCGCTGGCCGACGGCGCCGCTGAAACCGCCGCCGCCATCGGCCCGGACGTGGGCGCGCCGGCGCCGGAACTCGCGGCGACGATGCAAGACGGCTCAATCGCCAGCATGGCGAAGGTTTCAGGCGAGGCCGGCGTCGCCCTCGTCTTCTTCCGTTCCGCCGATTGGTGCCCCTTCTGCCGCAAGCAGCTGCAGGATCTCACCGCCGTAGAGGATCGCCTGGCCGAGCTCGGCTGGACGCTCGCCGGCGTCTCCTACGACAGCCCAGAGACCCTGAACGATTTCGCGGAGGCGAGCGGAGTGGGCTATCCTCTTCTGTCGGACAACAGCGTCCAGACCGTCATCGCCTACGGCCTCCTGAACGAGACCTATGCGCCAGGCTCCCGCGCCTATGGCATCCCCCACCCCGCCATCGTGTTTGTCGACGCGGATGGCGAGGTGGCGGCGGTGCTGCGGGAAGAAGGCTACCGCACCCGCCCGGCGGTCGAGATTGTAATCGAAACCGCAGAACAGCTTTCGGCGGCGGGCTGACGCCCCTGGCGCGACGCCCTAAGGTGCGGTCGATCTCCATACGGACAAAGGCAACGCCGATGAAATTCGCCCTCGCCGCGCTCTCAGTCCTCGCCCTCGCCGCACCGGCGATCGCCCAGCCGGCGCGCCCGCCGGAGCAGGTCAGGCGGACGATCGAGGCCCTGGTCGAACAGGGCCGGGCCGACGAGGCCGGGCTCGGCTTCGTCGAAGGGCTGACCACCGAAGTCGGCCAGCGCCTCGCCGGCTCCGAAGCCGAGGCCCGCGCCCGCGACTGGGCCGTCGCCGAGCTTCGGGGGCTGGGCTTTGAGAAGGTCCGGGTCGAACCCTTCGAGATCCCGTTCTGGTCGCGGGTGCGGGACGACGCGCGGATCGTCTCGCCGGCGCCGCAAGACCTGGTGATAACCGCCCTTGGCGGCTCGGCGGCGACGCCCGAAGGCGGGGTGACGGCCGACATCGTCCGCTTCCCCTCCATGCAGGCGCTGCGCGACGCCGACGGCGCTGACGTCGCCGGCCGGATCGTTTTCATCGACGAGCCGACGACGCGGACGCAAGACGGATCCGGCTACGGGTTCGGGGTGCGAAAGCGGCGCGACTGCGCCTCGGTAACCGACGAGAAAGGCGGCCTCGCCTGCCTCATCCGCTCGGTTGGCACGCAAACCCGGCGGTTCCCCCACACCGGCATCATGGCCCGAGACGGCGCGTTGGGCGCTGGGCCGGCCGCCGCCCTGTCGCCGCCCGACGCCGATCAGCTCGCCCGTCTCCTGGCGCTCGGCCCGGTCACGGTGTCGGTGGACATTCAGGTTGAAACGAAAACCGCCGCGCCGTCCGGGAACGTCATCGCGGAGATCGCCGGGGCCGAACGGCCCCGGGAGATCGTCCTCCTCGGCTGCCACCTCGACAGCTGGGACCTTGGCACGGGCGCCATAGACGACGGCGCCGGCTGCGGCATCATCGTCGGCGCGGCCAAGCTGATCCTAGATCTGCCCGCCGACCAGCGGCCTGCGCGCACCATCCGGCTCGTGCTCTACGGGGCCGAGGAAGTGGGGCTCCTGGGCGCCCAGGCCTATGCCCGCGCCCATGGCGACGAGCTCGGCGTCCACGTCTTCGCCTCGGAGTCGGATTTCGGCGCCGACCGGATTTGGCGGTTCGACACGCGCTTCGGCGAGGGCGCGGTTGATTATGCGGCCGCTTTCCACACCGTCCTCGCACCCCTCGGGGTCGTTCCTGGCGGCAACGCCGCGCGCGGCGGCCCCGATATCGGCGTGCTGCGCCAGGCCGGGGTGCCGGTGGCGAGCCCCGTTCAGAACGGGTCCGATTATTTCGATCTGCATCACACGCCTGACGACACGTTCGATAAGATCGAACCCGCCGCGTTCCGCCAAAACGTCTCGGCTTATGCGGCGATGGCTTACTTGGCGGCCGCGACGGACTGGAATTTCCGCGCGCCTTCGCCCGGCGCGGCGACTGAGTGACCGCTTCGACCTGTCGCAAATCGGTTAATGGCTCAGTCAGACCGCTTGGGTTATTCTATGGGTGATGTTGCGTTTCCTCCGACCCTCGCTCCTCGCCATGGCCCTCGCGGCCGCGGCAGCGGCTCAGGATACGTTTTCACGGGACGAGCTTCAGCAGCTGGAGGCTGAGAAAGCCGCCGCCGAAGCGCGCCTCGCCGCATTGGAAGCCGTCGAGGTCGAAACCGTCACCGACATCGCTGAAATCGACGCGCGGCTCATCGCAGCGACGATGGAGAGCCGCCGACGCGAAGAGCAGGCGAGCGCTGCGGAGCTGAGGCTGATCGATCTGCGGCTGCGGCTCACTTCTGCCCGCGTGTCGCTGTTGGAGGATGAAGCCGGATTGGAGGAGCTGCTGGCGGCTTTGGTCTCGGCCGGCCAGCGGCGCCCGCCCGCCCTCGCCGTCTCGCCTGGGCGGGCGAACGACGCGGTCCGCGCCGCCGTGATCATGGGCGACGCGGCGCCCCAGCTCGCCGAACGCGCCGATGCGCTGGCCGGAGAGATCGCGCGGCTCAATCGGCTGGAGCGGGACATTCGGCGCGAACGGGCGCGCCTCGAAGCGGCTGAGGCCGTGCTGGCGGTGCAGCAGCTTGAGATCGAGCAGCTCGCGGCGGTGAAGCGCGCGCAATATGTCGACGTGGCGGCCGATGCCGAAGCCTTGCGCCGCCGCGTCGCGGAGCTGTCGGGCCAGGCCGAAACCATCCGCGAGCTGTTGACGGCGCTGGAAGCGGAGGCGCCGCGGTCGCCCGCCCGCAAGCCCGATCTCAGCCGCCAATTCGTCGCCCTGTCGGAAACCCCCACGCTCAGCGACGCCTCGCCGCCCCGGATCGCCGGGCTCGCCCCCCTTGGCGCTGCTGCGGCGGCGGGTCTGCGCCGGCCGGCCGCAGGCCTCCTCGTCCGCGGTTTCGGCGACCAAAAACCCGGCGGCGCGCGCCATGAAGGCCTCACCTTTGAAACCCGGCGAAACGCACAAGTGATGGCCCCGGCGGACGCTGTGATCGAGTTCGCCCAGGACTTCCGGAGCTACGGGCCGACATTGATTTTGCGAACGTCGGACGATTACCATATTATCTTGAGCGGACTTGGCGTCATTTACGGCGGCGAAGGTCAAAGCGTCCGCGCCGGCGAGCCGGTGGGCCGCATGGCCGATCGGCGGACCCCGCCGCCGGAGCTCTATATGGAGCTGCGGCTTGACGGGACCCTGCTCGATCCGGCGAAATGGATCAGCGCCGGCTGAAAGGCCGGCGACAGACGAGGGAGATGGTAATGCGTTCTTGGTATGCCGGCGCCGCACTGGGCGCTGTGATCGGCGCAACCGCGATCGGCGGGCTGACGTCCGTGGCTTGGCCCGACGCCCGCCCCGTCGACGCCCGGCAGGAGACGTACCGCCAGCTAGAGCTCTTCGCCGACATCCTTGCGCGGGTCCAAAGCGACTATGTGATCGAAGTCGACGAGGCCGAAGCCATCGAAGCGGCCGTCAATGGCATGTTGACGTCGCTCGATCCCCATTCCGGCTATCTCAGCCCGGAGGATTTCCGGGCGATGCAGGTCCAGACCTCCGGCGAGTATGGCGGGCTGGGCATCGAAGTGACGATGGAGGACGGGTTCGTAAAAGTCGTTGCGCCGATCGAGGACACGCCAGCGAGCCGCGCCGGCCTCTTGAGCGGCGACCTCCTGACGGCCATCGACGGCGCCCCCATTGTCGGCCGCACCCTGAACGAAGCGGTGCGCGACATGCGCGGCGCGGTGGGCACCGATATCCGCCTCACCGTCATCCGCGGCTTAGAAGAGCCGTTCGATGTGACGCTGACCCGGGAAATCATCCGGCCGAAACCCGTCGACTACCGGATTGAAGCCGACAAGATCGGCTATATCGATCTCTCCGCCTTTAACGAACGCAGCACCGAGACGCTGAAAGACGCGATCGACGCGCTAGAGGACGAGTTGGGCCCCGATCCGCGCGGGCTGATCCTTGATCTTCGCAACAATCCGGGCGGGCTGTTGGACCAGGCGATCTCGGTCGCCGACCTATTCCTTTCGGGCGGCGAGGTCGTCTCGACGATCGGCCGGCGCCCCTCTGAAATCGAGCGCTACAACGCACGCCGCGGCGAGGAGATCAAGAACGTGCCGAAGATCGTCTTGATCAAAGGC
>CAYYNG010000158.1:0-5162 GCA_964472435.1 uncultured Hyphomonadaceae bacterium
GATGGTCTTGCCGAGATAGTCGCCGCGGCGCTCGCGCTCCAGCACGTTCGAGTAGATGCGCCCCGAGCTCACGCTGTCGGTGCGCCGCGCGGCGACGCCGGTGAAGCGCTCGTAATGGCCGAGGTCGAGATCGGTCTCGGCGCCGTCGTCGGTGACGAACACCTCGCCATGCTGGCGCGGGCTCATCGTGCCGGGATCGACATTTAGATAAGGGTCGAGCTTTCGCAGCCGCACGCCATAGCCGCGCGCCTGTAAAAGCGCGCCTAGGGCGGCGGAGGCGATGCCCTTTCCTAAAGAGGAGACCACGCCGCCAGTGATGAAGATATAGCGGATCATGGGATCTCATTGTGCGCTGATTCGAGGGTGACGCGCGAGCCGGCGGACGCCGCCGGGGTCACGGTTGCGGCGGATCTTGCGGCGCGAGGGGGTCCGGGGCTGCGCCGTCGTCCGCCGGCGGGAGGTCGACCAGCGGGTCCGCCTCGGACGGGTCCGGCAATGGGGCGGGTTCCTCGCCCAGGAGCGGGCCGCTGAGTGGATCCGGCAACGCGTCGCCGTCGGTTTCCAGCGCTTCGCGTTCGGCCGCGCGCTCGACCTCGGACCGGTCGTCGCGGCCGCGATTCGCCATCGTTGTGAGAACGAGGCTGGTGGCGAAGAACACAGCGGCGAAGATCATGGTGGTCCGCACCAGCGCGCCCGCGGCCCCTTGCGAGGACATCAGCCCCCCGCCCGGACCGCCGCCGCCGATCCCCAACGCGCCGCCTTCCGACCGCTGCAGCATGATCGATCCGATCAGTGCGACGCAGACGAGGATGTGGAGCGTGAGAATGACGGTTTGCATATCGCCAGGTGTCCGAAAGGAATGATAAACGCGGCGTCTAGGACGAATAGGCCCGCCCGCCAAGCCCCGGCCGTCAGCCTGCGGCGTCGCATATCGCCAGGAAGTCGGCGGCCGTCAAGCTGGCGCCGCCGACCAGGCCCCCATCCACGTTCGGAACGGCCAGAATTTCGCGCGCGTTCGTCGGCTTCATCGAACCGCCATAAAGGATGGGGGCGGCCTCGGCCTGCTTGCCGAACCTTTCCAAGAGGGCCGCCCGGATCGCTCGGTTCTCGTCGCCGTTCTGCGCCGGGGTGTGGGTGCGGCCTGTGCCGATCGCCCAGTCGTGCTCGTTGGCGACGACGAAGGCGCGCCCCTCGCAGGCGTTTGGAAGAGAGGCGGCGATCTGGCCGCAGACGATCGATAACGCGGCGCCGGCCTCGCGCTGGGCGAGCGTCTCGCCGACGCAGATAATCGGGACCAGCCCGGCCCGCAGCGCCGCCTCCGCCTTGGCCGCCACGTTTGCGTCGGTTTCGCCATGGTCCGCCCGGCGCTCGGAGTGCCCGAGGATGACGTGGCTTGCGCCGGCGTCGGCCAGCATCTCCGCCGAGACATCGCCCGTGTGCGCCCCCGACGACCTCGCATGGCAATTCTGCCCGCCGACGCCGAGGGCCGCCCCTTGGACGACTTCCGCCATCGCCGCGATTAAGGTGAACGGCGGGCAGATCAGCCGCGCGACGCCCCCGCCGCCCGCCGGCGATGCCGCGGCGATCGCGCGCGCTTCTGCGAGCGATGCGCGCGTCCCGTTCATTTTCCAGTTCCCCGCAATCAACTTGGGCGCCATGGAAGCCTCTCTTGCCTATCCCGACGGCCCCGCGTAGCAAGCGCTGTGCCCACCCAGCAACCGTTTCAAGGCCCTTTCAATGCTCGGATTGATGCGACAGCTCATGCAGTCGAAGGCGTCAGGCATTATCTTTGGCCTGATCATTCTCAGCATGGCGGCGTTCGGCATTGAGAACATCTTCTCCGCAGGCATCGGCGCCGACTTCGTCCGCTCCGGCGGTCGATCGGTGGACCAGGCGACGTTCGACCGGCGGCTTGAAACCTACATCCGTACGACCCAAGAACGCCTCGGCCGCGGCGTCAGCCGGCGCGAGGCCGCCGAGCAAGGCGTGCTCGAACAGATATTGACGCAAGAAACCGGCCGTGTCGCGACCCTTGGTTATGCGAACGGTCTTGAGGCGAATGCCAGCCCGCTCGCCGTCTTCCGGCAAGTTCGCTCCATCGACGCCTTTCAAAGCGGTCTGACGGGCGAATTCGACACCGACGCCTATCGCCAGGCGCTGTCGCGCGCCGGGTTGTCGCGCGAGGCCTATGAGCAGGATGTACGCGACGGGCTGACTTTGGATTATCTGCAAGGCGCAGCCGCCGCGGCGGTGCAAGCCCCGAAAGCGCTCACCGATCTTCAAGCCCTCTTCGCAGGCGAAGCCCGAGCGATCGCCTGGACGGCGATTGAGGCGTCCCAGCTCCCAGCGCTTCCCGAGGCGACCGAAGACGCATTGCGCGCCGTTTACAACGAGCGGATCGCGCTCTTCGAAGAGCCCGAGCGCCGCGCCATAAGCGTGCTGGAGCTGTCGAAAGACGACTTCCTGCACCTCGCGGAGGTGACGGAGGAAGATATCGCAGATCTCTACGAAATCGAGAGAACGCGGCGGTTCGCCGAGCCGGAGACGCGGGTTTTCGTGGAAGCCCGGTTTCCGACGGAAGCCGCCGCGCAAACGGGGCTTGGTCAGTTGGCCGCCGGCGTCGACCCCTCGGCAGTCCCCGGGGCGCTGAGCGTCGAGACCCGAACGGCTCGCCGCGACGCCGTGGCCAACGCCGCGTTCGGCGATGCGCTCTTTTCGCCGTTTCAGACGGTCGGCTCGGTGCTCGGTCCGATCGACGCCGGCGGCGCGTGGCTCGTCGGACGCGTCGAAGAGGTGCGGCCGGGCGACCCGCTTCCCTTGGAGGCCGTGCGCGAAGAGATCGTAGACGAGCTTCGGAGCAACGCCGCCCAGGCCGCCTACCTTGAAGCGGACGACGAACTCGACGCGCTCATCGGCGCGGGCCTTGATATCGACGAGATCGGCGGGCGGCTGGGGGTCCCCGTGCTAAGCTTCGCGCCCATGGACGCCCGCGGCGTGACGGCGGACGGAACGGTGCTTGGCGGTTTTCGCGGGGCGCAAGAGGCCCTCGCAATGGCTTTTGATTTGTTCGAGGGCGAAGTGAGCGAGCGGATCGATCTCGCGGACGCAACCCTCGCTGTGTCCGTCGATCGCATCATCCCGGCGCGAACGCCCGAATTCGAGGAGATCCGCGACCGCGTGGCCGAGACCGACCGCGCACTCCGCCGACGCGACGCCTTGGACGCGGCGGTCGAAGCGGCGCGGGCCGAGATCGCCGGCGGCGAAGCCACCATCGCCGCCGTCGCCGAACGGTTCGGCGCGGAGGTGCGCCGGCCCGCAGCGACCGTTCAGCGCGGCCAGCCGCCCGCCGATGACACGCCGCGCTCCGTCTTAGCCGCGGCGTTCCAGGGCGGCGTAGGCTCAGCGACGACGGCCCAGGGCCGCTCAGCCGAGGAGGCGATCATCGTTGTTGTCGAACGGATCGATCGCCCCGGCCCGGAGACCGTCGCCGCCCTCGCCCCCGCAGCTGCGGCGCAGACCGCGAACCAGCTGTCTGAAGATCTCCTGCTGACATTGCAGGCTAAGATCCAGGAAACGGTGGAGATCGAAACGAACGATGCCGCGTTCGCCGCCTACAAGGCGCGTGTTCTCGATCAGCCATGACCCGCGACCGGCTGATCGTCCGCCGCCGCATCGGGGACATCGAGACCCCGGTTGGCGCGCTCTTGAAGCTTGGCGCGGAGGCGCCCGGCGCGTTTATATTCGAGTCCATCCACGGCGGCGCCCGATTGGGGCGCTATTCTTTCATCGGCCTTGATCCGAAAACCTGGTTTCGGATCCGCGACGGCGTCGCCGAGACCGCAGACAATTCGGATTTCAGAGGTGCGGCTGCGATGGCGGAGGCGCCGGTCGACGCTCTGAAGCGGTTCGTTGAAACAACCGCGCTGGCGGACGCCGACGAAGCCCTGCCGCCCATGGCGTCGGGCGCCTTTGGCTATGTCGGTTACGACATGATCAAATATGTCGAGCCAGTCGCGATCGCCGCGCCCGATCATTTGGGCCTGCCCGACGCGGTTCTCGCCGTCCCGCAGATCGTCATCATCTTCGACCATCTCTATCAGGAGCTCCTGCTCGTCGCTCGCTGCGCGGCGGGCGAGGAGGTTGAGGCGGAGGCGCGGCTCGCCGCCCTCGAACACCGTCTCGATGGCCCGACGCCAATGGCGCCACGGGGGCGGGAGGCGCCGCCCCTCGCCTTCGCATCGAACACCGAGAAGGCGCGCTATTTCGAGATGGTGGAGGCGGCCCGCGCCTACGCAAAAGCGGGCGATATTTTTCAAGTCGTGCCGAGCCAGCGCTTCTCCGCGGCCTTCGATCGCAAATCCATCAGTCTCTACCGGGCGCTGCGGCGACTGAACCCGTCGGCCTTCATGTTCCACATGAGCTTTGGCGATCTTCGACTTGTGGGCTCGAGCCCGGAGATCTTGGTCCGCGTCCGGGACGGCCGGGTGGCGATCCGCCCCATCGCCGGCACCCGGCCCCGCTCGGGCGATCCGGCCGAAGACGCGCGGCGGGCCGAGAGCCTTCTCAGCGATGAAAAAGAGATGGCCGAGCACCTGATGCTGCTGGACCTTGGCCGCAACGACGTGGGCCGGGTCGCGGCCTATGGGTCGGTTGAGGTGACGGAAAGCTTCATCGTCGAGCGATACTCCCACGTCATGCACATCGTTTCTCATGTTGAAGGCGATCTGCGCGAGGGGCTCGACGCCGTGGACGCGCTCCTCGCGGGATTTCCGGCCGGCACGGTCTCGGGCGCGCCGAAGAGCGCGGCCATGCAGAGCATCGACAAGCTCGAGGCGAGCCGGCGCGGGGTCTATGGCGGCGCCGTCGGCTATTTTGGCTGGAACGGCGATCTCGACACCTGCATCGCACTGCGCACCGCCGTCGTCAAAGATGGAACCCTCCACATCCAAGCCGGCGGCGGCGTGGTCTTGGACTCCGATCCGCAATACGAATTCGACGAGACCGTGCATAAGGCGGGGGCCCTCATGCGCGCCGCGGAGCTCGCCAGCGATTACGAGGCGGACCAATGACCGCCAAGCGCCTCCTCGTCATCGACAATTATGACAGCTTCACCTGGAACCTCGTACACTATCACGAAGAGATCGGCGCGCGGACCGAGGTGG
>CAYYNG010000159.1:0-5156 GCA_964472435.1 uncultured Hyphomonadaceae bacterium
AGGCGGCGTTGAGCGTGATGGAGCAGCATCTGGACGATCGGAGCTTCTTCGTCGGCCACGCCTGCAGCCTCGCCGCCATCGCCCAGTACGCCTCCTCCCACGAGGCGCACGAGGGCGCCTACGCCCACGACCGGTACCCGGCCGAGCGGGGCGCCCCGCGATTGCAGCGCGAGCGCCGGCCGGTGACGCTCAACGGTATCGGGGTCGGAAAAATCGATCGGCTCGATCGGGACAAACAAAAGCGGCTTCGCCGACCGTCCCGCGACTTGCATGCGGAAAACCTGCACGACCTCATAATAGTGCAGCGAGAGGGTGTGCATGTGGTTATAATTTACGATCGTCCGATTACGGGCGGTCGAGGTCTTGTTCTGAAGCGTTTCGGTCACAACGGCGGCGCGCCGATTGCGCTCGGCGCTGGCGCTTTGCTGGGTGCTTGAAACCACATCGTTAAGCGCCTCCATATGCATGCCCGACTGGCCGATCGAAGAAACGGCCACGTCTTGGGTGAAGGTGTTCGTCGATGTATTGGCCCCCATGCCGAGCGTTGAATCGATGCCGGCGCTATAACCCGGGCCCGCGACACCCGCTTCGGCGGAGATCGTCGCGTCGACATAGGTGTTGTCCTGCTTCGCCTCCTGATCGACCGTCGTCTGTTGGCGTTGCTCTTCCCGCCGGACGCCGCGCTCCTCCGATCGATTGCTCATGCTCTGGTCGCTTGAGGCGTCCGTCGTCTCCGACTGGTCCAGCGTCTCCTGCGCTTGCGTCGAGAGGCTGGTGGTCCAGTCGACGACCGCGATGTTCACGCTCTCGCCCGGCGCAAGGGTGACAGATCGCAAGAGCCGCCCGAGCGCGACGCCTTCGGCCGTCATCGTCCGTTCGAACGTCACTTGAGCCCCAAGGGCCGCCGAGGGAATTTTCGTATCCGCCAACTGGTCGAGCGAGAGCGGCCCGATATCGGTATCCGTCTCCGCCGCCGTGAGCGATTGGACGGTTCGTGCGCGGGCCGAAAGGTCGGCGGCGGATCCGGTCTGGACCTCGGCTTGAGCGGCCCGACGACCCCGCAACATCCCGGAGAACAACCGGCCCCGATTAATCGCGACGCGCGTCATCCCGGGAGAGACATCGGCTCGGACCGCCGACAACATCGCCGCGCGCGAGGGCTGAGCCGTCGTCTTCGGCGTTCCGAAATGGTCGACATAGCTGCGCGTGAACGTCGCGCGCTGGATCGCAAACCGCCCATTAGAGGGTAGAAGGTCGCTTGGCGGAAGATGATCACTGATCTCCACCTCAGTGGCCAACCGGACGAACGTTTTCGCCGCCCGAAAATAGGGCCAGGAAGCGGCGTCCTCTATCGTCGATAGGCCGAGCTGTCGGGCGAGAATATCGGCGGCGTCGCGCGAGACGCCCTTGATATGGCCAAGCGCCGTCTCAAGCACGTCTTGCGGGCTGGCCGGTACGCCGGCCGTATCGTAATCGATCAAGTCGCCTGGTAGCGGCAGTTTGGGGTCGCTGCCGTTTATGGTGTCGAGCGCAAGATCGGCCGCGGTGAACGCCCGAGCGTGGGCGAGATCGTAAATGGTGTGGAGACCGAGCGCCGCGAGGGCGTCTACGTCTGAAACCGAGAGGCCGCTAAACCGGTTGAGGGAAGCGAGGATGATATCCCGCGGCGCATGGTCGACCGTCGGGTCCAATAAAGCGAAAGGCCAGTCTTCTGAAAACATCCCCACCACCGCCAAGATACGGTTACACCGAATTCGCAAACCGGCCCGCTCGCACTGTGATAACACTGCGCCCGGGATGGCTCCTTCGTCGCATTCTCAGCGCAGCATTTGGTCTGTATTGTAAAAATCGGAAGCGGGGGGATTTGACGTGGATGTGCAGGCGTTTTACGCCCTACAAACCGTGCCGGAGGCGCTCAAGCCGTGGGTGAGACGAATTCTCTTCGCGCACGGCGACACGCCGGTTCAATTCACAACTGCCGCCCGCCCGACGGGCTACAACTATATCGGTTGGTTTGTCGTTGGGTGTATTGTCACCCGGTATGATGGTCTTGTGGATTATAGCGCCCCCGGCGCGGTCCACATCTCCGGCCAGATCACGCGCCACGACGTCCGTATGGAGTATGACGGGCCGACCTGCCATATCCTCGCCGAGCTGGCGCCTGGCGGTCTCTACACGCTGACGGGCGTCAAGGGCTGCGATGTGTTCGGCAAGTTGGTGCGGTTGAACCGAGGCTTGGACACGTTCCAGGATGCGTTCGCTCATCTTGCGGGCGTAACATCGGCAAACCGCGTTCCAGCGGCCTTCGCCGCTTTTCTCGCCGCGCTAGCGGAAACGTCGCGCGCGGCGCCCGCGCTTGTCGGCGCGTTCTCCGACATCGCCGAGCGATCCCATGGGCGGGTGAGGATCGCCGACGCCGCCGATCAGATCGGTGTTTCCACGAAGACGCTATCATCCACCTTCCAGTCCTATGTCGGCGTCCCGCCGAAGCTCTTCTGTCGGATCCTTCAGCTTAACCATGCGCTGACGGCGCTCATGGCCGGCGATGAGCCGGCCCTAAGCGGTCTCGCCGCCGAGGCGGGTTTCTCCGACCAGTCTCATTTCAACAGAACGCTTCAAGACTTCTTTCAGCAGTCGCCCCTTGCATTTCTCGAGAGCGATAAAGGCATTCTTCCGGTTTTTTTGTCCCGGCGATGAGCTGAAAAAAGCGCTCTACCGCGATCGGTGGACGGGATCGAACGATGCGCGCAGCGGCGCCTCGTCCGTAAAACCCCTTAGGGACAAAAGCGAAGAATTCACCATGCTCCGAGCCGTCGTCGCCTGAATCTCTTTCGGACGAATCCGGCGGACGACACGTGCGCGGAGGGGGCATTGCCGTGAAACACTTGCTGACAGCGCTCTTGGCGTTCGGGGTCTTGGCAGCCGCCGGCGCGGGGTCGGCCCAAGAGGATACGGGCGCGGCGGCGGCCGAGACAGCGCCGCCCGACGCCGACAAGGGGGAAGCCAGCGCCGAGTCGCCGAAATGCCCGCCTTTACTTGGCGACGATGGCGAGCCCCTCTTGGATGACGAGGGCGCGCCCCTTTTTGACACGAGCCCGCAACCCGTATTGGACGAAGCCGGCGCGCCGGTGTTTGATGAGACAGGCGCCCCTCAGACCGAAACGTGCGTCGTTGCCGATCCGGCGCCAGAGACCGCCGGCGAGGCGGCGGCCGACGATCCCGAGCCGCAAACGGCGCTATCGCCAGTCCAGCGGCTTCTTGCGGCCGGCGGGCCCGTCATCGTCATCCTCGCCGTGCTCGCCGTGCTGGCGCTCGGCGTCGGTTTTGTAAAGTTCGTTCAGTTCGTCCTCCTCGGCGTGGGTCGAAACGGTTTTGTGAAGCCGATGATCGACGCGCTACGCGCCGAGCGCCCGGCTGAAGCGGCAACGGAGCTCGAGCATCGCCGAAATCCGGTCGCCCGCGTCATGGCGGCCGCGATCCGCGGCAAATCCGACACCGGGATGAGCGATGCGCTCGTCAGGGAAGAAACGACGCGCGTCGCCCAAGCCCAGCTGGACGGGCTGGAGCGGGGGCTCGCCCTCCTCAGCCTGATCGCCACCATCGCCCCGCTTCTCGGCTTGCTTGGCACGGTTCTGGGCATGATCGAAGCCTTTCAGCAAATGGAGACGGTGGGCGATCGCATCGAGCCCGCGGTCCTCGCCGGCGGCATCTGGGAGGCGCTGCTCACCACGGCCGCCGGCCTCTCCGTCGCAATCCCCGCAGCGGTCCTCTTCACTTGGCTTCAGCGCGCGGTGGATGTCGAAGCCCAACGCATGGAGGACGCGGCAACACAGGTCTTCACCTTGCCGCTTTATCGGCAAGCCGAAGCGCGAGCCTAAAGGGGCCCCGCACTATGGACGTTCGCCGCAAGCGCCGAACCGGCGTTTTGATGAACGTCACGCCGCTGATCGACGTGGTGTTCATCCTCCTCGTTTTTTTCATGCTGACAACGAACTTCGCGCGGTTCCGCCTAATCGGCGTCGACACGCCCCAAGAGACCGAGATCGTAAGCGATCCGGCCGCAGCGATCGTCATTCTGGTTAAGGCGGACGGCGGTTTCGAATATGACGGCGATCCCGCGGACCTTGATCAAATCAGCGACAGCGTCGCGCAGATCATCGCCCGCGATCCGGGCCGGCCGTTCCTAGTGCGGCCAGAGCGCGGCGTCACCATGCAAGAGGCGCTCGACGTCTTCCAGCGCTCCCGCGACGCAGGCGCCTATGCCGTAAGTTTTTCCCGTCCAGCGGACGAGGCGCCGCCCTTATGAAGATCGAGCGCCGAAAACCCGAGCGCGAGCTCGTCAACATTACGCCGCTCATCGACGTGGTCTTCATCCTCCTTGTCTTCTTCATGCTGGCGGGCGCGATCGAGCCCGCCGAACCCTTCCCAATTTCCCCGGCCGCCTCGTCCAGCGAAATCCGCGGCGACGTGCAGGACTTCGTGATCTTGATCGACGCCGACGGTCAGATCGCCCTCGATGATCAGAGGCTTACGCGGGACGGGCTGACCGACGCTGTTCGCACGGCCTTGATCGCCCAGCCCGGCGCGCTGATCCAATTGAAACCCGACGCAGACGCCGACGCCGTCGAGGTGATCGAGATCATGGAGAGCATTCGAGACGCCGGCGCCTCATATATCGTACTGCTCACGGTCGGCCGCGCGAGCTTTGAGAGCGCGCCATGACCGACTGGCAAAGCGCGCTCAGTCCCTTTCGCCCCCCCGTGCCAACGATGGCCCATTGGGGCGCCGGGACGGTGTCGGCGGCGGCCGCGCTGGCGCTTGCCGTCTATATCATCGCAGAGCGCAGCTTGCCGGATGAACGGCCCGACGAGGAGACGCCGGAACCCGTGATCGTCGCCCTCGGCGCGCCCGCGCAACGGCTCGAGCCGCCGCCGCCCGTGGAAACGCCCCAAGAGCCCCCGGCCGAGCCTCAGACGCCGACCGAACGGGCCGAGGACGCGCCGCCGCCCGAGCCGCCGCCCGAACCGCGCCCCGCAATCCCGCAAGCGCCAGACACCGGCCGGCTCTCCTCCGGCTTCGGCCCAGGCGCGGGCGACGCGCCTCCGCCGCCTCCGCCACCGCCCCGGCCAGTCGTCCACGACCAGGACTTCATCGCC
>CAYYNG010000160.1:0-5142 GCA_964472435.1 uncultured Hyphomonadaceae bacterium
AGGGGGCGCGATCACTAAGACGGTCAGCCCGCCCACCGCGCCGGACACGAAAAAATTATGACCCAACAGCAGGGTTTCGAGCGAGGCGGACACAATGACGAGCCCGAGGCAAACCGCTGTGTTCGTCAGCACATACTGGACAAGCTGCGATCGCGTATCGATCTCAGGCGTTATCAAATGGATGAATAAGGATCGAAGCATATGATCCGCATCTCCCGGCCCCGCGACACCCAGTACGCGGGCGGAAATTGCGGCCAATAACTTGAAGTAGCGTTAATACCTGTCGGCAAAATCAACAGCATCGAGC
The DNA here is from genome assembly GCA_964472435.1 of uncultured Hyphomonadaceae bacterium. Classification (GTDB taxonomy): domain Bacteria; phylum Pseudomonadota; class Alphaproteobacteria; order Caulobacterales; family Hyphomonadaceae; genus CAYYNG01. The sequence continues at coordinate 308 of CAYYNG010000160.1, forward strand.
ATGCCAGACCCCCCGTCTACTCAAGCGCGATTTTCAGCAGCGGCAAGGCGCGTCCTGGAATGGATGCGGACGCGCGCTCCCCACACCGGGCCGCGCCCATTGCAAGGTAGAACCCTTCCGCGCCGGGGTCCGCTTCGATCGTCAATTCAGCGGCGCCCGCCGAGCGTGCGGCCGCCACCGCCCAATGGAATAAGCGCCGCCCGACGCCCCGCCCAATAACACCCGGCTCGACAAAGAGCTTTTCCAGATAGTGGATGCCAGCCTCCGCCACCACCTCCACGACGCCAAGGATCTCGCCGTCCCGTTCGGCGACGCGAATACCGTTCAGATCGCAAGCCCCCTCAACCAGCGCAAGTTCGTCGCGACAAGCCGCCATGAACGCCGCGTCATATCCATGGACGGCCTTCGATCGAAGGATCAATGCCGTGAGAAACGGCAGTTCGCCCAGCGCGGGCTTTCGAAGCCTTATCGCCACGCCCTCCATCTCCTGGCCGTCCCAAAAGGATCGGGTCTGGCCGGCGGCGCGGCTGCGCGTGCGTCCCGGCCCCCCGCGCCGCCTAGGCCGCAGCGATCATCGCGTCGCTCATCGTCCACAATTTCGCGGCGGCTTCGGCGTCCACCGCATGGGCGCGCACATGCTGATACCGGGCGCTGGCGGCCGTGGCGAGCGGGGCGACGTCGCAATCTTCGCAGTAAAGCCCCCCTCTCCCTTCGAGCGCGGGACTGGTCGCCGCCCAAGTCGCAGTCGCCGCGCCCTGCTCCGGCGTCTTGAACAGTTGCGCCGCCTGCTCCGACAGCTCGCCGCTTTCGTCGATCCATCCAAGCGCGACCATCTCTTCCTTAGGCAGGTGGCGCTGAAGCGGGGTCAGGATGCCGCCGGGATGGACCGCGAACGCGCGAACGCCCTTATCTTGCTCACGTCGATCGAGCGCCACCGCGAAGAGCGCATTCGCCGTTTTCGACTGGCCGTAGGCCTGCCATTTATCATAGTCATGGGTCTCGAAATGGGGATCGTCCCAATGGACGTCGGAGATGACATGCGCTGTGGACGAGAGCGCGACGACGCGGGCGCCCTCCGCTTGGCGCAATGCGGCTGCGAGACCGCGGGCGAGTTCGAAATGCCCGAGATGGTTGGTCGCGAATTGCGCCTCCCAACCGGGCCCGACGCGGGTCTCCGGACAGGCCATAATGCCGGCATTGTTGATAAGTACGTGTAGCGGACGACCGCTCGCAGCGTAGTTTTCGGCGAAGGCGCGAACCGAGCCTAAGTCGGCGAGGTCCATCTCGGCGATCTCGATATCGCCCGGAAGCGGGGACAAAGCGGTCTCGGCCTTCGCCCGGTCGCGCGCCGGGACCGTTACCCGCGCGCCGGCGGCCGCGAGGGCCCGAACCGTCTCAACGCCGATCCCGGAATACCCGCCGGTGACGACAATATTCCGACCCGACAGATCGAGGCCTTTGCGCACATCCTAGGCCGTGCTCTGATGTCCGAACCCCGAGCCGATCGGTGATTGATCTTCCGCCGCCATGGTCGCCGCCTCGCTCCCGCGCTTTTCGAGTAGTTTAGCTTTAGCGGACAGCTTGGCGGCAAAGGTGTCAAGCAAAGCGTCGGTTTATCCAGCGCGCGCGTCCGCGGGATGGTCGGCGATGCGGCGGTTCACCAGCGCGTTCAACAGGAGCCCAGGGATCGACTCGGGGGGCTCGGGCCGCGCGAAGAGGTGGCCTTGCGCCTCGTCGACATCAAGCGCTTTCAGGGTGTCGAGCTGGCTGGGGCGTTCGACCCCTTCCGCAATCACCGTCAAGCCAAGACTTTGGCCGAGGCGGACGACGGCTTCCGCAATCTCGCGCCGACGTTCATCGCCTTCCAGATCCTGCACAAACGACCGATCGATCTTAATCCGTGTGAGCGGCAAATCCTTAAGGTCGTTGAGCATGGAGCACCCCGTGCCGAAATCGTCTATCGCGACGCCGACGCCGAGCATGTTGAGATCCTGAAGGACGCGGGACGCGGCGTTGGGATTTGCGACGATCGCGCGCTCGGTGATTTCAAGCTCGAGCCGGGCGGGGGCGAGGCCTGTCTCCGCAAGCACATCGCGCACGTCAGAGACGAAGTCGCCTGCTGAAAACCCGGACGGGGAGATATTCACCGCCAGCCGCAGCGCCGGCCGCCCGGATTGCGACGGCCATCGCGTCGCCTCCCGGCAGGCCGCGCGCAGAAGGCTGCGATCCAATTCGACGATCAGCCCGCTTTGCTCGGCGACATCGATGAACCGACCCGGCGGCACCGGGCCGAGCTCTGGGTGCGTCCAACGCGCAAGCGCCTCAAAGCCGATCAACCGCCCGTCCGACAACGCGTATTGGGGCTGATAGTGCAAGACGACGTCGTCTGCGGAAAGCGCCGTCTCCAAACTCGCGCGCAAGGCGGCCTGTTCGTTGAGTTTGCGGCCCATATCGGGGTCGAACCGCAAGTGGCGGGCGCGCCCCGCGCGCTTGGCTTCGTAGAGGGCGGCGTCGGCGCGCTTGAAAAGCGCCTCGACGGTGTCGCTCTCGCCCGCTAGCGCCGCCACGCCGACGGAAGAGGAGATCGACAGCGTAGCGCCGTCGATCTCATAGGGTTCGGAGAGACGCGCGATGATCGACCGCGCAAGGCGATCCTGCGCGCCGGGGTCGTCCGCCGCTTCGACGGAGACAATGACGAACTCATCTCCGCCGAGGCGGGCGACGACATCGTCGCCGCCGGCCGAGCGCGATAGCCGCGCCGCCACGCGCTTAAGGAGTTCGTCTCCCACAGCATGGCCATGGCCGTCATTGACGGCCTTGAATCCGTCGAGATCCAACAAGAATAAGACCGCGGGCGCTGATCGGTTCTGCAACGCTTCCAAGTGCGCGTTGACGGACCGTCGGTTCAGCAAGCCGGTCAGTTCGTCATGTCGGGCGAAGAATTGCAGCTGCGCGCGCGCATCCATCGCGTCCGTAATGTTCTGCGCGACCCCTCGGAACCCTTGATAATCGCCGCGTGCATCGAAGATCGGACGGCCGGCGAGCTCGACCACATAGTCTTCGCCCGCCTCGCTCCGATACTTCGCCACCACCCCGCAGAAAGGCTCGGCGCGCCGGATGGCGCCCGCCACGGTTCGCCGGTCGTCGACGTTGAAGGTCAAGACGCTCAAATATCGGCGGCCGACCACGTCCCGCGCCCCTTGCGCCAGCCCCTCCGCAAAGCGGCCCGATGAAAAGGTGCAGATGCCCCGCCCATCAACCTCCCACAGCCAGTCGGACGCAATGCCGGCGAACGCCTCGAATCGCGCCCGCGCCTGCTCCGCCTCGCGCGCGGTTACGGCGACTTGATCAGTCAGATGCCGAAGGCGAGCGGTGAACGCCGAATAGTAGGTGATCAGCGCGTTCGCGCCCGCCCAACTCCCGATCGAGCACAGGAGTAGAACGCATCCGATCGTGACGATTTGCACATCCGGTCTGAGCGAGGCCTCTGGGGGGACCCATCCTGCAAGGCCCGCGGCCGCAAGCGCGACGATGAAAAGCCCGTTTGCGACGCCCGCCCATTTAATGCCGCGCGCGCCGAGCAGCGTGCCGGCGACGATCGGAATTAGAATAAGAAACGACGCGTACCGCGACTCGATCCCCCCCGACACGGAGAGCGCGCACCATGTGGCCAGGCAAAGGGTCGCCACCAAGACGATCGCCGCCTTGCGGACCTCGCCGCCGAACTGGACCCAGAGCGCGCAGCCCGACGCGACGAGAACGACCAGGGCGCCGCACGCGAGGCCGAATAGATTGGAAAAGCCGTGACCGTACACGTACATGAAGAGCGCGAGCGTCGCCCCGAGCGCGCTCAGCACGCCGGCGACGAAAACGCCGCGGCGGCGGGCGGACTGCGCTAAATCCGGATCAACAGCAGCCGCGGCGGCGTCCTCGCGTATCTCAAAGGTCGATGATCTCAATGCCGCGCCGCCCCGTCATTCAACCAGGCTTATTTCATGCGCGCGATAAAACCTCGTTGATTGCAAATGCGAATCCACGCGCTCGAATTAACAAACCGGCAATCGGGGCGTATGCGCGACCGCGACTTGACACGAGACGCCGGCGCTGGGACGGCAGCCAAATGGCCCGCGCGACGACCTCTCCCCTCTTAATCGCCGCCAGTGCGGTGTTTCTCGGCGCTTTGGTTGACGCATTCGTCAAAGCCATCGCCGAGCACACATCCGTTCTTTCAATCGTTGGTTGGCGGTTCCTATTCGGGGCGCTTTATGCGGTCACGCTGTTCCGTCTGTTTCGCCGACCGTTTCCGGGCTGGCGCGCGATCCGGTTTCACGGGTTTCGCGGGGCGATCCAGCTGTCCTCGGCCCTCGCCTTTTTCTGGGCGTTGACCCAACTCGGCCTCGCCGAGGCGACGACGATCGGCTTCACGGCCGCTTTGATGGTGGCGCCGATCGCCTGGCCGGTCTTAGGGGAGCGGATCAATATGGTGGCGGCGGGGGCCGCCGCCGTCGGCTTCGCCGGAGCTGCGTTCGCCGTCTCGGCGAAGGCCACGGGCGCGCCGCCCGATGGCGACCGCCTCCTGGGCGCCGCCGCCGCCCTATTCGCCGCGTTCGGTTACGCCATGACCATCGTCTTGCTGCGGCTTCGCACGCGGCAGGAGGATGCATTGACGATCGTGATGTTCACAAATGTTTGGCCGGCGGTTTTGATGGCGCCGATCCTTCTCACGACGCAGCCCCCGCCGAGCCTAGAGGTGCTGCCGGCCTTCGCGCTCCTCGGCGCGGCGGGGATGGGGGTGTGGTGGATGATGACGCTGGCCTATGGCCGCGCCCCAGCCC
>CAYYNG010000161.1:0-5123 GCA_964472435.1 uncultured Hyphomonadaceae bacterium
CCGGCGCGGCGTCATAGGCGGCGAGCCGGGTTGAAACGGCGTCCCGCCACGCCTCGAGCAGCTCGTCGTCGAGGAACCATCGCTGCACGCGACCAGATGAATCCGCCGCGGAGAAGGCCCGCAGCCAGCGCTCCTCCGCGGCTTTGTCGGCGTTTGTTTGAACGCCGAGCCGGTCCAACGCATAGAGCGCCGCGAGTTCGAAATAGACCGGACCAAAATCTGGATCATCCGCTCTAATCTGCTCGAGCCGCGCCGCCCGCGCAGAGCCCGGCAAAAGGCCGGCATGGGCGAGTTGAGCCGGCGGATTGGCGGCCTGCCGCCGCGCGATCTCGGCATAGACCTCCCGCGCGCCGATCAGACCCTCCTGGGCGCGCAGGATCGCCGCATAACGGTCATGCACGTCGACGGCTTCGACGCCTTGGGCGATCGCGCGCTCATACATGCGGCGCGCGTTCAACGTGTCGCCCCGGCGCTCATAGACCCTGGCGTTATTGATGAAGTCCGTCACGCTTTCCGGCGCGTCGATAATGCCGCCTAGGCGCTTCAATCCCTCAAGGCTCGCGGTCAGCTCCTCAAGCGCAGACACCGTACGCGAGACGGCCTCCGCACTCGGGTCGACGCCGGAAGGAGAGCGCGCCGCCGCCGCCGCGCGGTCCTCGCGCGTCGGCCTTAGAACCGCCATGGCGCGGGCCTCGCCGCCCAGGAAGGTCTCCGGATAGGTCTCGGCGAAGACCAGGTAACCCTCGCGCGTGTCCTCGCGCAGGGCGACGCGCCACGCATCGAGCTCGGCGGCATCCGCGCCGACGGGTCCCGTTGCATCGACCGTTTCTCCAGGACAGGAGACGAAACAGAAATCTTCGACGAGCCCAGGCGAAACGAACGGCAGCGCGTCGTTCTCTCGGGTCTGCACCACCTCGCGAAACGCGAGTTCAAACGCCCGGGTCGCGCGTTGGTTTGGGCGGCTGATCTGGCGCGCGAGCGCAGCGGCGAAGGCGCCGTCGTCGGGCGCGGTCGCGCCGTCGGCCGTCGAATAAGCGATGAACATGCCCGGACGCATCGGCACAGGCGTGAAACCTTTATCTCCTGCAGCGCCGCCGACCGAGCGATCCGAGGTTAGGGGAAGCGTGTTCCGGCAGGCGTCAGATATGATAAAGAGCGCCTTTGAGTTCAGCGTCGACAGGCTTCGGATCACCCCGGTCAGCGGCACCCCGCGGAGCGGCAGCTGGTCCGCCGCCGTGATCTCCGCCCGCGCCGGGAGGAGGTAGTTCTCGCGCACGCCACCGGACTCCAGCGATCCGCCGTGGCCGGAATAATAGAAAAACCCAACGCCGTCGGGGCCGGCTTCTCGGAGCGCCGCTGCAAACGCAGCCACTGCTTCCAACATCTGACTTTGGTCCCCATCGCGAACAATACTGACATCGTCGGCAGCGAACCCGGCGCCAGAGAGGGATATCGCAAGCCGCTCGATATCCTCATGCGGGAGGGCCAAGGGCCCGACTTGCGCCGGATAGTCCTCATTGCCGATCAACAGCGCGATCCGGCGTTCCTCCGCGATAGCGATTTGGAAGGCGGCCAGCGCGAGAAAGGCGCTTAGAGCGATGCGGAACCAAATCCTCATAGTGTTCCCCTCTCCCGCTGCTATCGGCTGATCGTGTAATTGGCGCTTGTGAACGCCCATCCGTCGGCGACGCGGAAGCCGCCGGACCCATCGGGCTCAAGGGCGAGGCGTTCAAAGACGCTCACCAAGTTCATAGCGTACTGAACCGGATCTTCTTTTGACTGCAGGCCGTCGGCGGCGTTCGGAATATATCCGACGGGCGCGGCGGCGTCCTCGGGCATCACGATGGCGATTAGCCGCCCTTCCCCTGGCGGATCCGCTCGCGCCGGCATGCGGAAAGCGCCGTCCGGCACTCGCACGCGCTCGCCGGCCGCGATGCCGGCGGAGCCGTCGGCCCCGCTGAAGGGATTTGGATAAAGCTGTGTGACATCGCCGCCGGCGCCAAGGTCGAGCACCATCAGCCGCCCGGCGATGTCGGACTCCACCGTAAACTCGAGCAGCTCACCATGGAGGAAATCCTCCCCCGGAAGGAGGCGCAGCGATACGCGGTCGCGAGATGCGCCGACCTGTGTCATGAAGGCGTCGTGGATCCGGCGAACCGCATCCCGATTGGTTTCAGGCTGGGCCGATACGAACTTCGCGGCCGGCGCAATGCCGACGATCCAGTCGCGGAACGCCGATATCCGGGTGTAGACCGCATATCGGCCAGCTTCCGCGCAGCCGATTCCGTAGCTCACGACGCCTGTCTGATAAGGCCTTGCATTGCGGTCGAGCGCAACGAGCGGACCGCCTGAATCGCCCTGGCAGGTGTCGCGGCCGCCGGTCTCGTATCCGGCGCAGATTTTCGTTCCGCCGTCGTGGGCGGCGAAGGTTCTGCGGCACGCATCGGGCGTGATCATCGGGACGACCGCCTGCAAAAGGTATCGCGACCCCGCCAGAGCTTGCGGCCCGCCGTCGCGACGCGGGAAAGGTCGCCGCGCGCCGCCGCGGTCCGGATCCGCCTCGACGCCAAACCCCGCGACGAACCCGCGGCCTGAGGATCGGTCGCCGTCCGACAAGACATCGCCGGACAGTGTCGCCGTCGCCCCGCGCCATGGACGGTCGAGCCTGACAAGCGCAACGTCGTTCAGCTCCGCCTCGCCCGTTAAGCGGCTGTAGGCGCGATATCCAGGGTGCACCCTCACCTCGGTGACTTGAAAAACCGCTTCGGGCGCGGAGGCCGCGACATCGATTTCGCCCAAAACCACTTCCATCCGGCCGAGTTCGGGCGCGCCCCAAAATCCGTCCTCCCGCCGTTCCGCCCGGGCGACGCAGTGGGCGGCCGTCAGCACCCAGTTCTCCGAAATCGCGGTTCCGCCGCAATAGTAGCCGAGGTGGGCGCCTTCGACCCGGCGGAACGCGGCGAAATAGGGCCAATCGCCGTCGCATGCGCGGTTTCCGCCGACCACCCGATCCGCGACGCTAGAGAGGCGGGTGAGGCCCAACACCCATGTGCTCAGCGCGTCCGCCTCCCCCCGCGCTTCGACCTCGCCCGCGCGGAATTCGCAAGCATTGTCGGCGGCTTGGCCGCATGCCGCGGAGGCGGTTGCGATCGCCGCCGCCAATGATGTTATTAACCGAAACATCCCAACCCCTGCGACACCGCCCCCCAGGCCACGCCAGAACTGTGTCCCCTATCGACACCAGAAATCAAGGCGACACGCTGGGGGCCGTGAAGGAGACAGCATGACGTCGCTCGAAGCCTTGTCAGACCGGCTCGCCATCAACGATTTAATGATCCGCTACGCCTACGCGGTGGATTTCGGCCACTACGACTGGTTTGATGAGATCTTCACCGCAGACGCCAAGATCGACTATTCGGCGACCGGCGGGCCGACTGGCACGGTCGCGGATGTGAAAGCCTACTTGCCGACGGCGTTTCGCCTCTTTGCGGGCCGGCAGCATCTCATCGCCAACACGATCGCCGAGATCGATAGCGATACCGCCTCGGCGAAAACCATGTGCCACAACCCCATGACCTTCCGCCTCAAGGGCGGAAACACACACACAGCGTTTTTCGGGCTGTGGTACATAGACGATCTGGTTCGCGTGGATGGCGTCTGGCGGATCACCGAGCGACGGCAACAGCTGAGCTATATGCACAATCTTCCCGACGCCGATATCGTGAGCCGGTTCGACCCCTCGCCGGAATAGAGAAAGAGCCGCGGGCCCCAGGGGTCCGCGGCTCTTTCATTAACGGTTCGCGCGAAACGTCGATCAGAACTCGACCGTGACGCCGCCTCCGAAGGTCCGCGGCAGACCGAAGACCTGGGTCGAGGCGGCGACGGCTGCGAACGAGTCGAGCGCATCGATCGTGAACTCGTCGTCGGTCAGGTTCTGACCGAAGCCGTAGACCGTGATCGCGTAGCCGCCATCGGTGTTGAACGTGTAGCCGAGGCGGGCGTCGAGCAGGTTCGAGTCCGTCCGCGGCACGCCGACGACCGTGGTCGAGTCTTTGTGGTTGAAGCCGATATGGGCCGCCAGCTCGCCGTCGAAGAAAGTGGGCACCGGTCGAACATAATCGAGATTGATCGAGTATGAATTCCGCGGCGCGTTGTCGGGCGTCTCCGGGATGGGTTCGCCCGTGAACGGGTTGGTGAAGGGGTCGGCTTCGGCGTCCAGGAACGCGTAGTTGAAGCTCGCAGTCAGGTATTCCGAGACCACAAATTGGCCTTCGACTTCGATCCCGAAGAACTGCGCGTCATTGTTTGAGATAACACGGGCGATCGGATTCAGCGGGTCTGTGAAGGTGAACTGCTGGTCGTCGACGAAGCTGAAGAACGCATTGGCGTTGAGCCGCACGCGGTTGTTGAACGTGTCGCTCTTAAAGCCGAACTCGACGGAACGGTTCCGCTGCTCGTCGAACACGAAATCGTCGAGCGTGACCGATGGTTGGTTGAAACCGCCCGACTGGAACGCCTGGGCGTACTTCGCATAAAGAAGGACGTCGTCGTTGAGATCGAACTCGACAATGACCGTCGGATCCACGCTGTCGAAGACCTCGTCCGCCTCAAGCGCCGCGATCGGCGCGCCCGTCAAATCCGTTAGATCGTTGAAGAACGGGCTGACGCCTTGAACGAACCCCTCCCGGTCGTCGCGCGAGTACCGTAGGCCCGCGGTGATCCCGAGCCGCTCAATCGGTCGCCAGGTGGCTTGGCCGTAGATGGCGAAGGCGTCGGTGTCGACTTCGATCCGGTTGCCCGACGAACGTGCGGCGGTGAGAACAGCGCCGAGGCTATCGGCCAGGCCGTCTAAGGTCGCCGCGAGCTCTGGCAATTGCTCCGGCGGTGTTAGCGGATTGGCGAGCGCGGCCAGCGTCTCCCCCGTCGGCCCAAGCAGCCCAAGCGCGGGCAGCAGCTGCAACGAGCTGATGGCGTCACCGGGACGGTCGCCGAACGGACCGGCTGCGGTCTGTTCGTTGAAGTAGAAGACACCCGCCGTGTACTCGATCGTATCGCCGAAAAGGCTGCCCGTCTGGATGAACTCGATGCTGAATTGGTCGTGATCGTCGAGGGTCGAAATGCCG
>CAYYNG010000162.1:0-5100 GCA_964472435.1 uncultured Hyphomonadaceae bacterium
ACACGACGACCCCTCTCGCCGCCGAGAACTGGTTCAGAGATTGGCTCGTGGAGGCTTACCGCGATCCTGTGCTGCCAGGGGCCGAGCGCGGCCAGCTCCTGTCGGCGCGGCGGGACGGTTTCGAACCGGAGCTTGGCGGCGACCTCTATCTAACGGGTCAGCTCTCGGGAGATTATACGAATGCCGAACTCATTGAGCTGCTGCGACGTGACATCGCCGCACGCGGAGCGCAGGTGACAAATGTCATCCTGCAGACCCGCTGGAAATATTTCGCACGCTACAAGCTCGACGCCATACGCAGCGGCCTTCTCTCAACTCTCCGCGACATGCAGGGCGATCAGCGCACTTGGTATACGGGGGCGACCTTCTCTCACGAGGCGGTTTCGCATATCGTCAATTTCAACGTGGGGCTCGCACGTCGGATGCGGCAGGCGCTTCAGAGGGCTGGAGGGCGCTCGCGATGAATCTGTTTTTTCGTCTGGTTTGGACGTTTCTGAGGGCGCGGTTCAGCCGGCCGAAGCATCCCTATCGCGAACATGTCTTGGATTTCTCGGTCTGGCTCACCGACCAGGACCTGTTCCAACATATGAACAATAGCCGCTATCTCGCCATCACGGATCTCGCAATCATCGATTATTTGGTGCGCACGGGCATTTGGAAAGCGGCGCGGCGGATCGGTTGGACCCCTGTCATCGTCCATAAAGACGTCTCGATCATTCGGATGCTGTCCTTCCCCCAGCGCTATCAAGTGGCGACGCGCTTCGAGGGCTGGTGGGAGGGATACGCCTGTCTGCGGCACGAGTTCAGGAGCCGCGGCCGGACCACCGCCATCGCCCTGTCGGTGGGCCGCTTCGTCGGATCGAAGACCGAGCGGCCGCGCATCGACCAAATCGTCGAGACGCTGCCCTGGGACCTGGAGCCCATGCCCATACCGGCCGAGTTTCAGAAACGGATCGATGCGATCGAAGCGGCGCGCGCCGCGCTCCGGTCGCCGGCTTCCGCCGAACCAGAATCCGAGTTCTCCAAATGAGCGAAATTTTGTTTTCTTTCTACGCGAAATAAGCTTAACTGCGCCTATGAGTTGTTATTCGTCGACATCGCGCGCCCGGCAAGCCCTGGATCGGGAATGGGAGCTCCAGCTGAGGATCCTCGAACAAAGCGTCGACTTCCTCGAAAAAGGCTGGCTTGAGACCGCAGCGGTCGCGCCGACCGCAGGCGCGACGGATTTTTTGGCGGCGGAGACGCCAGCCGTCCTCCAGGACGCTCGCGAGGCTATCCAAGCGCTGCGGGACCTCCGGCTGCTGCGGGGCGTTTAAACCGGTTGCCGGGAACGCCGGCCCTCCCTCGCTCAGAAATCAGGCGGCGGCCGACTTCGCAGCAAAGGGGCCTTTACCCTACGTCGCAATTCCGATTGTCTTTCCTTACTGACGACCGGAAAGAAGGCGCGCCCGTTCATGACAATCGCTGACCAATCGCCGGCGGCGTATTACAGCCGCGGGCATCGCCCGCTGACCGCCCTTATGCTGGGCGCCGCCTGCGTCGCCACGACGGCCTGCAGCGGCGGAGCCTCCGCGCCGGAACCGGGCCCGATTACAGCGCCGCCGCCCGCCGCCGTCCCACCAGCGCCGCCGCCGCCGCCGCCTCCCCCTCCGCCGCCTCCGCCGCCACCGCCGCCTACGGCCGTCGTCAGCGAGTTCGACGCCCAACCGGGACTGGCCCAAATCAACGCCGGTCCTGCAGCCGATCTCGGCGCCGATGGCGATGGCGTTCTGATCTCCTATATCGACACGGGCATCGATGTTTCGAACGCCGAGTTCGCCGGCCGGATCGACCCCCGAAGCGCGGATCTCGTCGGCGAAGGCTCCGCGCCAGCCGGCGGCACCCGCGCCGGCGGCGCGTCGCTGCAAGACGTCGAGGGCCACGGCACCTCCGGCGCCGGGATCGCCGCCGCCGCCCTTAACGGCGCCGGGATCCAAGGCGTCGCGCCGGCGGCGGACCTCTTGGTCTTCCGCGCCAATGACGACGAAGAGCTCCTGACGATCTTCGGGGAAGCGATCGCCGAGGGATTCCTGCGCTCCGCTGACTTCGGAGCCGACGTCATCAATCTTTCCCTCGGCTCGGACGAAACCGGGGCAAGGGACCAATTTGCGACCCTTTTCGCCTTCAGCGCCGCAAACGATATCGTGGTCTCCATAGCCGCCGGCAATCAGGGGCTCGACGATCCGGCCGAGGCCGTCGAACCAGAGGAATCGGCGCTTGCGGCGCTCGACGGGCCGGGCCGCGGCACAGTGATCGCGGTTGGCGCGCTCGACCCCTCCAACAACCTCGCCGCCTTCAGCAACCAAGCGGGCGAAGCCGCCGAGGTCTTTCTCGCGGCGCCCGGATTTCTGATCCCCACCCCGGAACTGATCAGCAATGGCGGCGGCCTGTCATCTTTCAGCGGCACCAGCGCGTCCACGCCCCACGTCACGGGCGCCGTCTCGCTTCTTCGCGGGCTTTGGCCGCAGCTCACGGCCGAAGAGACCGTGCAGATCTTGTTCGACACGGCGACCGATCTGGGCGCGCCCGGGGTCGACCCCGTCTTCGGCCAGGGCGCCCTCAATGTCGGCGCGGCGCTCCAGCCGGTCGGCGATGCGACGGTCTCGAGCGCCAACGGGGCCAGCGCCTCCATCACCTCCGCTGCGATCGACCTTTCGCCGGCCTTCGGCGCCGCGCTGCCGGATCTGGGCGACGTCGTCGTGCTCGATGATTTCGGCCGGGATTTCTTGGTGGATGCGACGAGCCTTGTGGGCAAGCCGGCGTCGCTCGCCCTCTCCCCGCTCGCCGCGCTTGATCCCTTTACGGTGCGGCGCACGGAGACGCGCGCGCTTCCGGGCGGCGCTATTAATTTTCAGTACTCAGAGCAAGACAGGGCGCCGATCGACCCCGCGCTCGCGCTGCGCGGCGAACTCTTCCGCGAAACACGGACGGAAGAGGCGACGCGTGAGCGCATCGCGGTCTCTTTCACACAAAGCCTCGGCGAGATCGGCGCGCTGACCCTCGTCCAGGGCTATACGCCCGCGGCGGTTGATGGAACGCGCGCCTTTCTGGGCGCCGGCGGCGGCTATGGCCGGAACGCGGCGGCCGACGCATTTCTGTCCAACTCGCCCGAAGCCGTCTCCAGCCGCCTTACGTTGACCCCGTTCGGCGATAGAACCGAGTTCGAGATCTTCGTGTCAGATACGCTGGCCGAGGCGCAGCCTGCGCTAGATCTGCAGCTGGGCGGCCAAACGCCGCAGCCCGTGGGGGAAGATCTTTCGGTTGTGCGGCTGGGCGCGACCCGGCGCCTCGGCGGCGCGGCGGTGAAGCTGGAGACCGGCGCGCGGATCGAACGGGGCGGCGTTTTGGGCGCGCGCTTCGGCGAGGGCTTCGGCGCGGATCAAGTTACCGCCGACACTTACTATGCAGCGGCGTCCGGGGCCTGGAACATCAATCGCGACTGGCGTCTCTACGGCCGGTATGCGGGCGGGGTCACCCAAAGCCGAGGCCTTGCGAGCGGCGACCTGCTGGCCGACGTTTCGGGGCTCGTTTCCACACAGTTTACAGCCGGCGTGGAGCGCAGGGGCCTGATCACCCGAAACGATCGGTTTGGACTTTCCGTGTCTCAACCGCTGACCGTCGTCTCCGGCTCAGCCGACTTCCTGTTTCCGACCGCTTTCGACGCCACCTCGGAGCAGCTTGTTTTCGAAACCGTAAGCGCGGATTTCGCCAGCGCGTCGCGGGAGATCGATATCGAGGCGCGGTATCAGGTCTTTGGCCGGCGGGGCTGGTTCGGCGAGCTCGCCGTACTGCACCAAGCCTTCCAACAGGACGTCGAACCCGATGCGACCAGCGTCTTCCTGCGCTTTGAGAGCCGGTTCTAGCTCGGGCGTTGAATGCCGAGCGCTGGCAGCAGAGCGACCTTTAGATAGTCGCGCACGGTCTCTTCCTTGCCATGGGGGCGCTTAAAGGCGGCGAGCGATAGGAAGAAGCGAATCACGGTCTCCGCCATGTCGTCGATTGTCTGTCCCTCCCCGACGAACCCCTCAAGCAAGGTGTCGAAGATCTCTCGCACAATGTCGACGGCTTCGTCGGGCAAGACATCTTCACCGGAGAGGTCTTGGCTTGCGTCCATCGCGTTGCCGATCAAAGGCACCTGCTCGGTAAGGTCTAAGACCACCATAAAGGCTTCGATCAACCGTTCGCCGAGATCCTCGATATGCATCACCTGGGCGAACATCCGCGCCGCAAGGAGATCCGTCCCCCTTCGGATCGCGTGGCTGAAGAGCGTCTCTAAACTGTCGAAATGCGCGTAAACGGTCGGCCGGCTGACGCCCGCCATCGCCGCGACCGATGAGATGTTCGTGCGCTTTGGCCCATACTGGATGAGGCACGCCATGGCGGCGTTCAGAATGCGGTCGTGCGTATCGCTATGGAGCTGCAGCGCTTTGAAGTCGGTCGGATCGGCCATCGGACACATATAGCGGGCGGGTGCGCCCGGGCCCACCTGCCATCTGCACGCAGGCGCTGCAGGCGACCCTATCGAAAAACTAAAGCTTGGCCTCAGGGGCGCCGCTCGGCCTTGGCGAAGGGCCGGCGCTGGCTTACGTGGTCGCGAGCGTTTGTAAACCGAGGCGAAGTTTCTCCCGTGTCAAATCCCACCCACCTCGATCGGCTCGAAGCCGAAAGCATCCATATCATCCGGGAGGTCGCAGCTGAGGCCGAAAAGCCCGTGATGCTCTACTCGATCGGGAAAGACTCGACTGTGATGCTGCATTTGGCCCGGAAGGCGTTTTTTCCAGGCCGCATTCCCTTCCCGCTCCTCCATATCGATACGACATGGAACTTCGCTGAGACCATCACGTTCCGCGACGCCATTGTTGAAAAGCACGGGCTCGATCTTATCGTCCACGTCAACGAGGCGGGCCTTGAGGATGGCGTGACGCCGTTCAGCCACGGCACGCCGGTCTTCACCGACGTCATGCTGACCCAGAGCCTGCGCCAGGCCCTCGATAAGTATGGCTTCGACGCGGCGTTCGGCGGCGGCCGCCGCGACGAGGAGAAGTCCCGCGCGAAAGAGCG